>JASGCH010000058.1 GCA_030054245.1 Gammaproteobacteria bacterium
TGGTGCCGCTCGGTGAGCTGTCATAATTACAAGTCTAGAGCGCTAGCGCAACCAGCCGAACATGATCATGGTCGGTACTCCCAGTCTCGCATATACTCAATATGCGAGACTGGGAGTGGAAGCGCAATGGATAGCGCAACGAACTGGGCTACCTACATAACGCAGTAATTTGGCAGTGTAATTGCGGCGTAGTCGATGGTGCAACAGTCTTGCATATTGAGTATATGCGAGAATAACTTGCGGGGTGTAACCGTGGCACCAACCGATGGTGTAATAGTCTTATTTATGTGAAGATGACCAATCTCTGGTGAGTACTGCATAATGCAGGCATTGGGCAAGGTGGTTGTGGTGAAACCGAACGACCGCAACCGTCTTGACTGTAGTAATCCCTAACGCAGTATTTCGGCCGATGCTGGGAATCCGTGACACAACCTTAACTTGATGCGTGTGGAATTTTAAAGTAGCGCTACTGGTCTATACCTAAAATGAAGATTGAGACTGATCCATCCCCTGTTTTATCGCAAGAAGCACTCTCCATCAATGGAGTAAGTAGGCACTATGGAGCATTAAAAGCGGTAGACAAGGTGTCGTTGAATGTGCGATCTGGCGAAAAATATGCTATCTTAGGATCTAACGGGGCAGGGAAAACCACGCTGTTTAATTTGATTACAGGGGATGTTTTGGTTACAGAGGGTCAATTAAAGTTTTACGGTGAAGATATTACTTTTCTTCCGGCTTACGAGCGTATTCGTAAAGGAATACGCAGAACCTACCAGTCGTCTTTGTTGTTCGCGGAGTTAACGGTTCGAGAGAATTTGTTTCTAGCCATTAGGGGAGTTAATAACGGGCGATTTTCACTTTTACGCTCCAAAATGAATTCTTCCCATCATTTGGCTTGCCAGGAACTGATTGAACGCATGCGTTTAGATAAGTTTGCCGACGAAAAAATTGCTAATTTAGCGTACGGTCAACAAAGGCAACTTGAGATTGGTATGGCTTTGGCGGGGGCTCCTCGCCTCATTTTATTTGATGAACCAGCCGCTGGCTTGTCGCCTGCTGAAAGGGTAGAATTGGTCGCTTTGTTACGCATACTGCCAGACCATATTGGGTTTATCATTATTGAGCATGATTTGGATATTGCCCTTAGAGTATCACAACGCGTGAGTGTCATGCACAACGGTAAACTGCTGTTTACCGGTACCCCTGAAGAGGTGCAGAGTAATTCCGATGTCCAGTCTATTTATCTAGGGCATACCTTAGGGTAACGGTCATATATGTCCAATTTTAACTCCCAAGTTCTATTGAAGGTGAGTGATCTTAATGCTTATTATGGTGTGGCTCACGCCCTTCAACATGTAAGTTTTGAGTTGAATGAAGGAATTTTAGGAATAGTAGGGCGTAATGGTATGGGTAAAACTACTCTTTGCAACGCACTCACTGGGGTGATTGGTGCTACGGGTAGGATACAGATTTTAGGTCATGATACCATCGGGTTACCTTCCTACAAAATTGTCAAGCTAGGGTTGGCTTATGTGCCCCAAGGTCGCCGGGTTTGGGCGTCATTGAGTGTGCACGAAACCTTGGCACTGGTTGGACAAAACCAACAGGACATAGATCAGAGTTATCAACTTTTTCCTAGATTGTACGAACGAAAGAAGCATTTGGCGAGCCAATTATCCGGGGGAGAGCAACAAATGTTAGCCATAGCTAGGGCGCTATTGCTTAACCCCAAAATATTGGTTATGGATGAGCCTACGGAGGGCTTAGCTCCAGTGATTATTGATCAAGTGATTCATTCCTTGCGTTACTTAGCGCAGAAGATGGCAATTTTGTTGGTTGAGCAAAATTTCGGGGTGGCGGTGGCTGTATCCGATCGCATTGCGGTGATGGTCAATGGTCGTCTCGCACACATTTTACCAGCTGAGCAATTAGCCCAAGATAAGGAATTACAATCTCGCTTATTGGGGGTATCTAAAGTTAGCTCCGAAACGGTTGTGTCAGCACCCGTCAACATGGAAAAAGAGCTAGATATTGAGGTTTTGCGGGTGCAACGAGCTTTTGATGAGACTAGTTTACCTTATTTGCCATTGTACAAGACCTCTGACCTGAAGTTGAGAAGGATTAAATTTGACCAAAGCCAAACAGTTACTCCGTCTGCATCTATGGGGAATGCCCACCGCATAGATAGGCACCCAGACAAAAATGGGGGAGATAGCCAACTAGGGAAAGAGCACCTAGCACAGTTGGTCACCAAGCGTCCAGCCGTTTCAGTTTCGGTTGACAGAGTGGCTTATGTAGCTGGAACCTTTGATACCAAAGCACGGGAATTAAGTTTTCTGCGACAATGTATAGAGCAACAAGGTTGGAGGGTATGTACGGTCGATTTATCCACCAGTGGAAAAGCCTCCAATGCACATATACAAGCGAGAGAGGTGGCTCGCTTTCATCCAGAGGGTGAGAAAGCCGTATTTAGTCATCATCGGGGGGAGTCCATCACTGCCATGGCCTTGGCCTTTGAAACATACTTGAAGCAAAGAAATGATTTGGGCGGCATCATCTCGGCTGGAGGGTCCGGTGGTACCGCACTGGTTACTCCAGCCATGCGGTCGTTGGCTATTGGGATACCCAAAGTAATGGTATCCACCCTTGCAAGTGGCGATGTGCGCCCCTATATAGGTTCTAGTGATATATGTATGATGTACTCTGTCACAGATATCCAAGGCATCAATCGTATTAGCGAACAAGTTTTGCACAACGCCGCGAATGCTCTATTAGGCATGTTGATATACCGCAACACTAGGCAGGTCTATCATGATAAACCAGCTATTGGCTTGACTATGTTTGGAGTGACTACCCCTTGTGTCCAAGCTGTAAGCAAGGCTTTATCACCTGATTATGATTGTTTGGTGTTTCACGCCACTGGGGTGGGTGGGCAGACCTTGGAGAAGTTGGTTGATTCGGGTATGTTAACGGGAGTCATCGATGTTACTACGACTGAAATCGCTGATGAAGTAGTGGGTGGAACTTTAAGTGCTGGTCCCAACCGATTGGATGTTTTTGCGCGTCATGCTATACCCTATGTGGGTTCAGTGGGTGCTTTAGATATGGTTAATTTCGCAGCCATGGAAACGGTGCCTATGCAGTTTAAGAGTCGCAAGCTGTACCAACACAACGCCCATGTTACATTGATGCGAACCACAGCTGAGGAGTGCGTGACTATAGGAGAATTTATTGGTAAAAAATTGAACGCATTTAAAGGAGCGGTGCGTTTTTTGATTCCAGAAAAGGGGGTTTCAGCTTTAGACGCAAAAGGTCAACCCTTTTTTGATGAACAAGCAGATAAGCTTTTGTTTTCGACCATCGAGAAAACTTTTCAGCCTTCCGATTTGCACAAGATCAGGCGCGTTGCTTACAACATCAATGATCCTGAGTTTGCCCAAGCTCTGGTGCTGGCTTGGCAAGAGATTGCTCCAAGGTCAATGTAAAGAGTCCTAAAGAGTCTTGATAAGACTATGGTATCGCCTAGTCGGGTGACTAGGGTAGCTCGTCGGAGGCGGTCAAAGGTCTTAGTTGGACGGTGGAAACTTGGAGTTTGGAGACTTATTAGGAAAACTTAGTGTGAGCTTATGTCTATTCCAGTTAAAAATTATTTTGCAGAAGATATATTAAAAAATGAATTAGAATCTTTGTTTCAGAAGATGCCGACTTATATAGGGCATCGATTGTCCGTAGCTTCTTTGGGAGATTATTTTCCCTTGCCACAAGAGCAAAATGGTCGAGTATTGGTGCATACTGAGTCGGGTATTCGCTTATTTTCCAATGTTTGTCGTCATCGTCAGGCCATCTTATTGAAAGAGCGCGGAAATTTAGGGACTTCGATGGGTAAACCCAATCCGATTATTTGTCCAGTGCACCATTGGTCTTACGATACGACCGGTAAAATGCTCGGTGCTCCTCATTTTACGGCGCCAACTTGTTTGGCGTTACCACAATATCCATTGGAGGAGTGGAACAACTTATGGTTTACCACTAGGCAACCTCGCCAAGTCCACGAAAATTTGATGCCGGTTGAACAGCTATTTGATTTTACTGGCTATAAATTTGGAGGTCTGGAATTGCATTTGTGCAACTACAATTGGAAATCTTTTCTAGAAGTCTATCTGGATGACTACCATATTGATCCTTATCATATAGGATTAAGCTCTTTAGTAGAGAGTAAAAATTTAGATTTACAGTTTGGCGCCTCCTTCTCAGTGCAAAAGGTACCTCTCCGCCCCAAAATTATACCGCCTTCGTCTAGTCAAGTGTATCAACAGTGGATAAAAGCTATGACTGAGTATGGACATGGTAACTTACCCACCGGGGAGGTGGTATGGTTGACCTATTTTCCAGCTGTTATGATTGAAAAATACCCCTACGCCATCATTGTGTCAACGCTGTTTCCTCTTGGAACTCAGAAAACGCTGAATATGATTGAGTTTTACTATCCAGAAGAAATAGCTGACTTTGAACCGGAACTAGTTCGTTATCATCAGCAAGCCTATATGGAAACTTGCTTAGAAGATGACGAAATATCATTGACCACAGAAGCTGGGCGAAAAGCTCTTTGGTTAAGAGGAGAAGAAGACTCTGGACCCTATCACCACCCTATGGAAGATTGCTTGGAACATTTCCATAATTGGTACCACCAAAATATGTCTCGATGATGTTGCCTTTGGCCTTAGAAACTTGCCATGGGGTGGCTTGCTTGATCTTGTGCAACCATCTTGTATTTAGAACCTAATCGCTTTGACTAAAAAATCAGTTAGCTATGTATGTAGCTTTTGTTCCCATCAGTCCTCGAAGTGGTTAGGACAGTGCCCAAGTTGTCTGGCTTGGAATGGTATGATCGAAACCATACAGGTGCCAAGTAACGAGAAAAACCGGGGGTACCAATCTATTGCAGGTGAAGAAGTTTTTTTAGAAAAAATTTCTGAAATTTCAACCCAAACGGTGGCGAGGCTATCGACAGGGCAAGACGAATTAGATCGAGTGCTCGGAGGTGGCTTGGTCGTGGGTGCAGTAGTGCTCATTGGTGGGGACCCAGGGATTGGCAAGTCCACTCTGTTATTGCAGTGCGTGGACGCCATGCAGAGACAAGGTATAAGCACTTTATACATGACGGGTGAAGAATCAAATTCCCAAATTGCCTTGCGAGCCAAGAGGTTGCGGCTGAATAACAGCCAAGTGTCTGTTTTGAGTGAAATTTGTGTAGAAAAAATCATTGCCTATCTCGAGAAAATTAAACCTCAGATTATTGTATTAGATTCTATCCAAACGGTTTATTCTGAAGATATCAGTGCTTCGCCCGGTTCAGTGACTCAAGTAAGGGAATGCGCCCAGATGTTAACTAGGTATTGTAAGACGCATAATATAACGCTCATTTTAATTGGCCATGTTACCAAAGAAGGGACTTTAGCAGGGCCTAAAATCTTGGAACATACGGTGGACACGGTTTTATATTTTGAAGGTGATGGAAATTCGAGTTTCCGTTTAATTAGGGCTATCAAAAATCGTTTTGGTGCTGTCAATGAAGTGGGTGTTTTTGCCATGACAGACAAAGGGTTAAGGCAAGTCAATAATCCAAGTGCTCTATTTTTGAGCCACCATAGTACACCGGTGTCAGGGACTTGTATTTTAGTAACGATTGAAGGAACGCGCCCTATGTTGGTGGAAATACAAGCTTTAGTTGATGAGGGTGGTGCTAGCCCCAGAAGATTGTCCGTAGGCTTGGAAAGAGATAGGTTAGCTATGTTATTGGCGGTGTTACACAGACATGCTGGGGTGGCTTTTTTTGACAAAGATGTATTTGTCAACGCGGTAGGTGGAGTGCGTATTTCTGAACCAGCGGCCGACTTGGCGGTATTATTGGCGATTTATAGCAGTTTGAGAGAAAGACCTTTGCCGTCTGGGGTGGTGGTTTTTGGTGAAGTGGGTTTAGCCGGAGAGGTGAGACCCGCCCCCAGAGGACTAGAGCGTTGTCGGGAAGCTAGCAAATTAGGTTTTAGCCGGGCTATCATACCCAAAGCCAACCAACCGAAACAAGCCATAGAAGGTATGCAAATTTTTCCTGTTGAGAGGTTAGAACAAGCCATTGGGGTTATCAAAGACCTTTGGTGAGTAGGGGCTAAAGCACCTGATTGGCATCATTATGGTGTGACGGTCTTTGTTTGAGCATGACATAATTCCAAGTAATGTTAGTAAAATACCAATCAGTTACGGGGGGTTTTGTGATATTTTCTAATAAATGATGTGCAAATGCTTTTCTTGGTAGAGTTGTCGCACCTTGTGCTCTTAAATGGAGGGTGTCTTGTTGACAGTCTATCATCGCTATGTTTCTCTCTTTGCACAAAGCTACCAAAGCTACGAGTGCAATTTTTGAAGCGTCGGTTTGTGTATTGAACATGGATTCACCAAATACCATATTTCCAATGGCTACAAAATATAACCCCCCTACTAATTTATGATTGACCCAAGTTTCAACGCTGTGTGCGTATCCCGCATGATGTAATCGTATATAAGCTTCTTTTATTTCAGGTACTATCCAGGTACCTGCTTGCTTAGGTCGGCTAACTTTAGAACAATGTTCAATGACTTGTTCGAAGTGGGTGTCCGTGAGTACACAGTTAGCTACATTTTTATTAAAATGTCTTATGGTTTTATTCATGCTCCTATGTAGCCTAAAGTTTTCAGTGGATAAAACCATACGCGGATTGGGTGACCACCAAAGAATGGGTTGATCAGCTGAATACCATGGAAATATTCCATGTGTATAAGCCGTCACGAGGCGTTCTATGGACAGGTCTCCACCCGCGGCTAATAATCCTGGAGCTGGAGAATGTTCATCCCAAGCTTGTTCTACATCAGGAAAGGGTTCATCAGCCCGTATCCAACAAATTTTGTGTGTTTCCATAGAGCTAATTTATAAAAAAGACAAGACTGCTGCACCATCGGCTGGTGCCGCTCGACGAGCTACCAAAGTACAAGGCTTCTGCGGTTGCCCCCAGCTTCATGGACGAAGATGATCATTCGCTGGTTTCGCATATTGCGTATATGCGAAACCAGCGAGCGGAAGCACAATGGATGGCGCAACGAACTACGGAACATACATAACGCAGTAATTTGGCAGTGTAACCAGCGGTGTAACCGTCGTGTGCAAAATGTGCAAAAGTCTTGCAACAGTCTTATTTAGGCAAAAATAATAGAAGTTTGGTAGTCTGCGGGTAAGTTCATCGTATCGGGTATGGGTAACGGGAGCAATGCACTGGCCGAGGCAGGGACTTGGCTTTCCAGCAGGCTTTTGCCATTGGCCAGATCAAAACTGTCCACACGGTAAACCGAACCATTATACCAATTACGAACGGTCAACTGGTCATTGGTTTCGCTCAAAATCAATTGCAAGTCATTGCCAGTGCGCTGGAACCGAATTTGTCCTTCAGACACACCTATACCGATGACCACACGATCATTATCCATACCAAGACTGTTGCACAACCGGTTACACTGTCAAATTACTGCGTTATGCGGTACTCACCAGCTCATTTACATCCCAGTAAATT
>JASGCH010000059.1 GCA_030054245.1 Gammaproteobacteria bacterium
AAGACTGTTGATCCAATCTTACATCTGTTAAGTTTTCTTCTTTGAATCGATTAAAAAAATATCGACTTACACGCTACCTGCCTTACACACCCCATATAGCTTTCCTCAATTTCATCTTATGTCTGCAAGCCCTACCTACCATGGTTCCATACTCTTTCTCCACTTCGCTTAAAAGACAGAATCTTGCTATTTTATTATTGGTTTTGCAATGTTTACTTCCCGTCAAAGCACAGGACAAGACAAGTGACCATAGTAATTTGATTCCGTCGGCAATTTCTGACAAAGTCGACCAGCTTATTCAAACTTTGAAGTCATTCAATTTAACCAATAAAGACGAACCAGCCAACAACCCTGAACTAGAGGATATTTTAAACTCGGTACGCTTAACCCCAGAATTAGACCCCGGGAGTAGTACCTTGGTCGCTACCATGGCTCCTGTGATCAATAGGCTTTTTTCCAGCCATCCCATCATCGTCAGTCGCTATGCAGATCTTGAGTCTTACAAGAAAAACCTGGTATCGGCAAAACTACAGTTCCTACCTACGCCCTCAGTGAGCGTTGAGCAAGCTCCCGTTTCTACGACTCAGAACAGTCCAAGCCTCGCACAAGTATTGCGTTTATCACAACCACTTTTTACCGGTGGAAAGTTAACTTCTGATTTAAAAATTGCCCAACTTAGGATTAAGTTTGCTGAAAATGAGATCAACGATGCAAAATCCAACCTAGCCCTAAAATTCTTTTCATTGTATCAAAATTGGTGGGCACAAGTTTCTCGCTTAAAAATTTACTTAAGAGCCTTAGAACAAACGCAATCTCTTTATGATATGATTAAGCGTAGGGTGAATGCTGGGGTATCTGCAGAAGTGGACCTTGGTTTGTCAGAAATTAGGTTATTGCAAGCTAAGGTCGATGTTGAAGTAGCTAAAAGCGCGGCTAAAGCCTTATATGATCAATTATCTACTTTTGTGGGTAGTGAGCTACCCCTAGAGATAGTGAGTGTGGATCAAATTACCCCCCTAGAACAAAGCTTTAGCGAAATTTGGGCATGGCACGAAGCAACCGATTCCAACATAGCTAGGACTCAACTGCAAACACAGCAAGGTCTCATCGAAGTTGAGCAAATAGAATCTAGTTTATGGCCTACCCTCAATTTAAGAATCGAAAGACAGTGGGGAGCCACTAACTTAGCCGCTCCCTACGCAGCCAACCAAGTACGGTACTATATATCGGCCAACGCTTCTCCTGGTGCAGGCTTATCAGTGCTATCTAACATAGATTCTGCTAGGAACCGTATTATTTCCCTAGAAAGTGAGGCCGTGCGGGTCAAGAGGGAAATTCTCGAAAAATTGGTATCGGAGTGGCAAGATTACCTCTCAATTCAGCAAAGACTTCCCTTTTTGCGTAAGTCACTCGAAGAATCACAAAGTATGATAGCCGCGAACTTGCGATTGTTTGTAGCTGGTCGTAGAAGCTGGATAGATTTAATGAACTCAGTACGCGAACAAACCGATAGCTTCATCCGTTTATCTGACTCACAAGCCTTTTTTGTGGGAAGCCATTTAAGATGGTTGTGGTTTTCTGGACAATTACATTTTAACGAAGCGGGATATCCAAATTCCACCAATTAGCTGAGTTTCTCATATACCCACCTTTGATTCTTTCAATTTTGTATAGAGCCGTATAGCTTATACGGGCTCTATTTTCCATTCAATATATTTTAGTCCACATGAAGGTAGCTAATAAAGACAATGTCATAGATCTCACTGATGCTGAAGAAATTCCCAAAATCTCTTGGGGAGAACAGTTCGAATGGCTGAATATGCGAAGTTTACAACTAGACCCGCATTTGAAACCCGCACCCAAACAATCGATCTTACAAGTTTGGGTACCCATACACAATGCAGGCCAAAACGACAACCCACCACTAACCCATAAAAGGCTGGTTCAAGCTGTCGAGGAATTATATCAACATTTGAGCGCCGGAAAAATTAAATGGATTACAGAGGTGAAATCACAGGCTTTGCCAGTTCTTTCAGTAAGCCAAAAATATGGCCTCATGTTATTGCACTCGCGTAATCCAGACGGAAGCTGGATGATAGAAACCAGTAAGGGGCTCGAAAACTTAAAAAAACTCCCTGCCGATGCTTTGTTTACGGCTATATTAGGGACTGGAAGGAGGATTAAGGACCTAAAAGCTTGGGATTTATTTCGTCGAATACTCTTAGAACACAAACAGTATTTTGTATATGCCATTATTGCCACTGTGCTCATTAATGTTCTGGCATTGATTACTTCACTCTATAGTATGCAAGTCTATGACCGGGTTATTCCAAATCATGGGATAGACACCTTAGTCGCCTTGACTATTGGGGTATGCGGCGGCATCATACTGGAGGCGGTTTCTAAATTTCTTAGATCGTATATTATGGATTTAGCCATTGAAGAAATGGACCTAAAGCTGTCTCACGACATATTTGAGCGATTAGTCCGCGTGCGCATGGATCAATTTCCAGCGAGCGTAGGCACCTTATCTGGACAATTGCGCAGTTATGAAATGATCCGCGGATTTGCTACTTCTGCCACTTTATACTTACTCGTTGACACTCCATTCGGCTTATTCTTCTTGTTTGTTATTTGGTTAATTGGCGGGGAACTGATTGCGTTGGTCCCCTTGTCCTTTTTTTTTATATCCTTATTATTTGGTTTAAGCTTACGCAAACGAACCGAACAACATGTCAAATCTAGCCAAGCCGCTTCGCATAGAAAAATGGGGTTGTTGGTAGAAACAGTAGAGGGTGCCGAGACCATAAAAGGCAATGGTTCTACTTGGCACTTTCTAGCTAAATGGAATGCCTTATCGCGTAAATCAGTAGAAGAAGACTTGAATATTCGACGCATTAGTGAAGGGGGAATGTTTTATGCCGCCGGACTACAACAATTGAGTTATGTGGTTTTAATAGCCGTGGGTGCTTATATAGCCGCCACAACTACAGACTTAACCACAGGGGGGCTAATAGCTGCGTCGATTATTAGTGGTCGAGTTTTACAGCCGGTGACCGCTTTGCCGTCTCTTCTAGTACAATGGTCAAATGCCAAGTCAGCTTTAGAAAGCTTAGAGTCTGTTTTCCGATTAGAGCAAGATAATCAAGACACCGACCAGCCGATTATGCTGGAACATATCAATGGCGATTTTTTATTAGAAAAAGTGACCTTCTCCTACCCCGGGAGACCTCATACTTTAGATATCAAAAATTTATCTATTAAAAAAGGAGAGAGAGTTGGACTCATTGGTAGCTTAGGATCTGGAAAAACGACGATGCTCAAGCTTTTGAGTGGTATGTATCGACCTCAAATCGGTCGCGTATTACTAGACGGGGTGGATATTCAACACATCTCTCGTACCATATTAAGCCAAAAAATAGGCATACTACCTCAACATATCCGCTTATTTGCCGGTACCTTGCGCGAAAACTTATTAGCGGGCATTATCGGCGTTTCAGATCAAAGGCTCAGAGAAATGTGCGAATATACGGGAGTCATGTCCATCATCAACAGTCACTCTAAAGGGTTAGATATGCCCATCACTGAAGGGGGGCAAGGAGTTAGTGGTGGACAAAAACAGTGCATAGCCCTCACTAGGCTGTTGTTGTCCAACCCTCAAATTTGGCTACTCGACGAACCCACAGCCAGTATGGATGATGCTACTGAAATGCGTGCGCTACAACTCTTGAGTAAACTGGTAAGGCCAGAGCATACTTTGGTGCTGGTCACGCATAAACCTCTGTTGTTAAACTTGGTCACCAGGCTCATTGTATTAACCCATGAGGGGATTGTTTTAGATGGTCCTAGAGACGAAGTATTGCGTACGATCCGCGAACAGCATCAGAAGCAACAAGAACAACAAGCACAACAAGCACAACAAGCGTCACAAACTTTCACAACCATGTCTAGCACAACCAAATAAATTGTATTATGGAAGGTAAAAACAAATTCAAGATTCTAAAACGGATAATTTTAGTGATGGTAGCGTCTTTGGTAGCCTTTTTTGTCTGGGCTAATTTTACGCATATTGAGCAAAGTGCACGATCAGGAGGGCAAATCATCGCGGTTGCTAAAACCCAACTCATTCAAGGTGCGGTGGACGGTGTCATTGAAAAAATTTTAGTGCGTGAAGGTCAAAAAGTACACCAAGGTGAACTTTTGGTACAGTTAGAAGATTCCCAAGCTTCGGCCGCGGTGATTGATAGTAAATCTAAAATTGCCGCCACGCGAGTTACTTTAACTCGTTTACGGGCAGAAGTTTATGAGCATGATTTACGATTTCCCAGTGATTTATTGTCTTATAAACCCTACATCGAAAACCAAACCGCCCTTTTTATGCGTAGAAAAAGGGCGTTGAATGAAGAAATTTCTGCTCTTAATCAAATACTAAATGCCGCGAAACGAGAGTTGGCCATTAGCGAACCTTTATTGGCTAAAGGGGATATTGCCGAAACAGAAATTATCCGCCTAAAGCGTAGTGTGGCTGAAATAGAAGGTTCTATCACCAATAGAAGGAACAAGTATTTTCAAGATGCCCAAGCTGAGATGACCAAATTTGAAGAAGACTTACAAACTTTACAACAAGTTTTGGTAGACAGAACGACCAATCTGGAGCGCACCAAGCTTAATGCACCGGTCGATGGCATAGTGCGCAATATTCGCTTAACGACCTTAGGCGGCCGAGTCCGATCCGGCGAGGTCGTTATGGAGTTGTTGCCTACGGATAGTGAACTCATAGTTGAAACAAAACTAAAACCATCGGATTTAGCGTTTGTACATGTCGGACAAAAAGCTTTAGTCAAGCTGGATGCCTTTGATTACTCCATCTTTGGCGGATTATCTGGGGAAGTAACTTATATCAGTCCAGACGCTCTCAATGAAGAATCCATGCGTCCTGACCTACCCGGACATATATATTACCGAGTACATGTCAAAGTGGACCCTAGTAATCAGGTAAAGACCCATGGCGGCAAGCAAATAGAAGTTCAACCAGGTATGACTGTTCAGACTGACATTAAAACCTCTTCCTCTACGGTATTTCAGTATCTGATGAAGCCCATAGTGCGTACCTATTCGTCGGCCTTTACTGAGCGATAGCGACACTCCCGCCCACACTGCGGTGTGGGCGGGTTCTTCTCCTCCGAACAAAAAGACGACTGCACAACCTACTGCACTACCAAATGACTGCGTTATGTAGGTACTTAAGTTCGTTGCGCTATCCCATTGCGCCCACCAGCGAATAATCATTTGAGTAAATTCCGCTGGTTGCGCGCAACTCAAGCCTTGTACTTTGGTAGCTCGTGGATCGACACCAGCCGTCGGTACAACAGTCTTCTAATGAGTCGTGCCTGAAAAATAGTCTAAGTATTTCAGTGGAATAACAAGGAATGGAGCCACAGTCTTTCTTTCGGTTAAGTTTTTACTTATCACCACCATGCCAGACAGCGACTTAACTCCAATTGAACTTCTTCCTAGTAAAGATATCGATGCTGTTCTTTATTTTACCAAAGAATATTGTCGCCAGCATGAGAGCATACATCAATGGAATCTTAAACCCATCGGAGGGGTCGTTCCATCCGCTCCAACCCAGCGCATCAAAATGGCTGGTATAAACTGCGACAAATGTAATATATAAAAGACCTAAAGCTGCCAGACCAGACAAAGGGGTCAACAGTAAAATGGCCAGTAACACCTCTCCTACACCAGCCATCAGCCAATTTACACTGACTGGTAGGTAATTTTGAGGGAATGGGAAATCTAAACCCATAAACCAATCAGGTGCTGGTAATCCATGTTGTAACTTCATCAACCCAGGAAAAAAATACATACCACTAAGATATATTCTCAGCAACCAGAAAGCGATTGAAATCATATTCTAAATCAGCATAATAATTCGATGTCCACTCAGACTGTAAGATGAAGAATTGCAACAGTTTTTCCCAATTCTCTGCCCCTAAACCTTCTTTAATCTGTGGATAAACATCCGCCAATAATTGTTCGACCCCCAAATAAACGAGGTATCTGTAAAACTCACACCCGTTGGCTTTGTGCCCAACTGGAATGGTTTCGGTTCCTCCTCTTACGAAGGAAAAAAAGTTCTCATTTTGCACAATATCTCACCAAAATGTTGTTCTGCCGGTAGAGCGTTGTCCCACTCCAAAAGAATGTCTCTGTTTGCTTCCAGCGCCATATTCATACACTCCAAGTCTGGGTGAGCTCCATGTGTATCCCAAAATAAGTGAAATTTCTCTGACCACTCATGCCCCGCAAGGTGCTGATATCCACGATGGGGTAGGGAAATCAGCCTCTGCCATGGTTGATTTCGCATATAAGTCTGTCCATGATTTTTATAATTGCACAACAAGTTATTGGTATCCAACAACAAGCAACTTCCCGAGCACTTAATGACTTCTTCAATAAACTCGACCTCTGCATAATCTCCTACATTGGTATAGTAGGCTGAATTCTCAATGCCCATACAAATCCCCAAGAATTCCTGAACCTGCACGATCCTATCCACAGTATGCCTCAAGCTCTTCTCTGTAAACGGAATAGGAAATAAATCGTACAGCTGAAAGTTATCACCCGAACTCGCTAGGTGATCGCTATAAACCTCATTACCCAAGATTTTTAGCATACCCTTGATGCCTCTTAGCATTTCAAAATTTATCTCACTTGAACCTCCTAAATTCAACGATACCCCGTGTAAAAAAACGGGTTTACCCAAATTCAAAAGAGGTTCCAAGCTGTCTTTTCGTAACCAATTTTCTGGCACTACTTCGTAAAAGTCGACAGGCAGTTGGGATAGATCCCAACCGTACATTTCTCGTCTATACCCAACGCCTAATCGCATTTTCCAGTCACCTAGTCGTAGATTTACTTCTTGTGTTCTTCTTTATGCTCCTTTTTACTGCAACTGCCATCTTTCTTACTGCAACTGCTATCTTTTTTACTGCAACTGCCATCTTTCTTACTGCAACTGCCATCTTTCTTCTCCGCTTTGCTACAAGAACCTTTGCCACAACTGGCATCCTTCTTATCTTGTGCAAACGCGGTACCTGCAACTGCCAAACCGGCCGCAATAGCAATAATTGACTTAATATTCATACTTTTCTTTCATAATAAACAAAAACAAACCCAAGCGGCTTAGCCGCCACCTTCACGATATAAAACCATTACTCCGTCGAGTTTCACCCATGACTGTACCCGCCAGATTACTGCGTTACTGATGTTCCTCAGTTCGTTGCGCTATCCATGGCGCTTCCGCTCTAGCCTTGTAATTTGAAACCTCACCGAGTGGTATAGCCGATGGTGCAATAGCCTTTCTTCGTAAATTCCGCCTATTGCACACTCAGCCCACCCGAGGCCGTTCCACGGTCTTATAATCACCATTGTACAGTAAATTCCACTTTTAAATGCACGATCGCGCATTTATTTTTCCTTACCATCGTCAATCTTGCTATAGCCCAACCTTTGGAGCCTTGAGTATTCTGCGTTTTAGCACGAGTAGGGTTACCATTCGTATGG
>JASGCH010000060.1:0-6271 GCA_030054245.1 Gammaproteobacteria bacterium
CAAGGTTTCCGCGCGCCATGCAACCAGCTTCATTTCCGAAGATGATCATGGTGAGTACAACGCAGTAAGTTGACAGCCGCGGCACCAGCCGATGGTGCAACCGTTTTGAGGTTGTACAATGATCTTGGATGATGCACAAGAGTCCGTGGACCAGACTGCACGCTGAATTGGATCGAGGGTTAGCGGTTTTACATTTAGGATGTCACTATGGCTAAGAATACTGATGGATATACTGATGGATATACTGATGGATATACTGATGGGAATCCTAAATTAGCGCATTTGGCTATTATTTTAGATGGTAATGGTCGGTGGGCAAAAAATCGCAACCTAGATCGACCATCGGGTCATTTTAAGGGTATAGAAAACATTGAGGGGCTGATAAAACAATGCGTTAAGATGCAGATTCCGTATCTTACTTTGTTCGTGTTTAGTACTGAAAATGCCAATAGACCCCCCCATGAAATTAAGGCACTTTATGAGGTATTTGAATACTTCATAGATCAACAGGGTTCTATACTGATTGAGCATCAGGTATCATTTAAGGTGATAGGCAATATTGCGGCATTTCCGACAAGCTTGAAAGAAAAAATTGCTATATTAGAAGGGCAACAAATCCGTGATGTTTGTAAGTTACACTTAACCATAGCGGCACATTATAGTGGTCGGTGGGATATGTTACAAGCCATACAATCTCTTCTTGCAGAAACAAAAGTTGCCCCTAGCCTGATATCAAGCGTGGATTTTGCCCAGATCGAAGCGCATTTAGCAACTCGCGGGCTTCCTGACCCAGATTTGTTAATTAGAACGGGGGGAGAAAAAAGAATTAGTAATTTTATGTTGTGGCAGTTGGCTTATACCGAGCTCTATTTTACAGATACTTTGTGGCCAGATTTTAGCCAAGAAGAACTGATCCAAGCGATTGAGTGGTATTATTCCAGAGAAAGGAAGTTTGGAGTTATTGTCTAAAGGGTGGAGTTTGTAAAGGAGGGGGCAAACATTTTTTACTTCAAAAGTTTTAGAGCTG
Source organism: Gammaproteobacteria bacterium (assembly GCA_030054245.1). GTDB lineage: Bacteria > Pseudomonadota > Gammaproteobacteria > Burkholderiales > Burkholderiaceae_C > JASGCH01. Next base: position 1,028 of record JASGCH010000060.1, read on the forward strand.
AAATTTGGCATGATCGCCCCCAGCTACAAGACTGGGGCCCAAGCTTTGACCCACAAGACTGTAGGTTAGCCAAATTCTCGAGCGATCTCTAGTGATCTTTTATAAGCCTCATGGATGGCTAGCCTGATACTTTTATTTACAGCCAATGTATGCATGGCTGATATGGCGGCTTCGGTAGTACCTCCTTTGGAGGTTACTTGTTGGCGTAAGTTGTAAGGATGTTCTTGTTTGTGTTGTAACAGCGCTACTGCACCTTGAAATGTGCCTTCTAAAAGGGGTAGTGCTTGGTCTGGGTCTATGCCAAGTTCACTGGCGGCTTCGAGCATGGCTTCTAAGACATAATAGATGTATGCGGGCCCAGAGCCAGATAGCGCGGTAATGGCGTGCAATTGATTTTCGTCATTCACCCAAAAGCAAGTACCAATTCCTGAAAAAAGCGAATCTACTAGCCTACCGTATTGTTGTTTCAGAGCAGGTTCGGTGTATAAACCGATTTGCCCCATACCTATTAAAGCCGGTGTATTGGGCATGGCTCGAACTACCCGTCGATTTTTTACCCATGCACCTATACTATCAGTGGTTATTCCTGCGGCTACGCTGATATGCAGAGAATCTGGTAATATGTGGGGTTGTAATTCTTGGGCGACGGATTTGAAAATTTGAGGTTTAATCGCCCAAATGATAACTTGCGAGTTTATAAAGGCTTCTCCTGGGTGACAAGTGGTGTTGATGCCCAACAAGGTTAACTTCTCGTCGATTACCGGGTCTAGAACACAGATTTGTGCTGGTGTAAAGTGATGCTTGAGCATACCACCTATCATGGCTTGTCCCATGTTACCTCCACCAATAAAGGTGATTTTAATATCTTTCATCTTAGTTTTTTATGAAATACCTATTGGCCATAGATCAAGGAACCACCAGTTCTCGAGCTGTATTGTTTGATAAACAGGGGAGGGTGGTGGCTACAGGTCAAAAAGAATTTAAACAATATTTTCCACAATCTGGCTGGGTAGAGCACGATGCCACTGAAATTTGGCAATCTGTTTTGGAAGTCATCGATATGGCTTTAGCTAAGGCCAACGCTAGCATTCAAGAGGTCACGGCCATAGGTATCACCAATCAAAGGGAAACGACGGTAGTTTGGCATCGTCAGACTGGTCAGCCAATAGGCCACGCGATAGTTTGGCAAGATCGAAGATCCAGTGAAATCTGTCAAAATTTGCAACATTATAGCCAATTTTTACAAGAAAAAACCGGATTACTCCTAGACCCCTACTTTAGTGCAACCAAACTGTGCTGGCTATTACACCATAATAAGCAGGTTCATGATTTGGCGAAGATAGGGGAATTAGCTTTTGGTACGATAGATAGTTGGTTGGTTTGGTGTTTAACCCAAGGTCGAAGCCATATTACGGATGTGAGCAATGCCTCGAGAACGATGCTTATGGATTTGCATACTCAGCAATGGGATGAGGAATTGCTCAAGATTTTTCAAATTCCACCCTCTCTATTGCCAACCATAGTCAATTCTGCTGGGGTATTGGCAAGCACCCATCCTGCGGTATTAGGGGATGAAATTCCTATCACGGCCATTTTGGGCGATCAGCAGGCGGCTTTGTTTGGACAAAGGTGTTTACAACCAGGACAAGCCAAATGTACTTTGGGAACTGGCAGTTTTTTATTATTAAATACCGGAACCCTAGCTACCTATAGTCAGCATCGATTAATTTCTACCATAGCTTGGAAGACTCCAGACCGCTTACAATTTGCCTTGGAAGGCTCAGTTTTTATGGCAGGTGCTTTGTTAAATTGGTTAAAGGACGACTTGGGCTTGTTCCAAAATTGGCAAGAAATGGAAGATATGGTAAGGTCGACGCCAGATGTCCAAGACCTCGTTTTGGTGCCTGCTTTTACAGGATTAGGAGCTCCCCATTGGGATGCGAAAGCACGGGGCTTGTTGATTGGATTATCGCGGGAATGCCAAAAAAGGCATATCGTGCGTGCCGCCATGGAAGCTATTGGTTTACAAAACGCTGAGGTTTTTCAAGCCATGATGGACGATGCGCGATTGTCCATACAACAACTTTTTGTCGATGGTGGGGTGAGTAAAAGCGACTCGTTGATGCAAATTCAAGCGGACCTATTAAACTTACCAGTTTACCGACCTCAAAATACCGAATCAACAGCCAGTGGCATAGCGTATTTGGCTGGTTTGACCGTGGGGTTTTGGCAATCTGAAGAAGAAATTGCCCAATTTATTCAAATAGACCAAATTTTTTACCCTCAAAAATCAGCGCATTGGATGAAAGACAAACAATTAAAATGGCTGGAGGCCGTCGAAAAGTCAAAAGGGTGGATAGTGTGATTTTAGACCTAAACACTGTGGCGCCAGCCGATGGTGCAACAGTTGTATCTTTTCCTTTTTATTTTTAATAAGTTATGTTAAAAACGCACAAGGCGGCGGGAATCTTCGAATTTATCTTGTTAAGTGTTATCTGGGGAACTTCTTTTTTGTTTACCAAGTATGCGGCTGTGGAGTTAGGCACCTTTCCAACTGCATGGCTTAGAGTTTCTTTTGGTGCTTTAACCTTACTTCCACTCATTTTATGGCAACGCCATCTCAAAACATGTATCAGCCACAGTGGAAACTTGATTACTTTGGGCGTATTAAGTGCCGCATTACCCTTTGCTTGTTACGCGTTTGCACTCAATCATATTACCACTGGTTTGGCTTCTATCATGAATTCAACAGTGCCTTTGTTTGCCGCCCTCATTACTTGGCTGGTTACTAGAAATACACTGACTCAATCTCGCCTTTGGGGGTTGTTTTTAGGAATTTTAGGTACCATCGCCGTCGCTTTGAATTCACCCACTGGCGTACATTTTACTGAGGGTGGAAGTGGTTGGGGGGTACTAGCTTGTCTTACCGCTACTTTGTCCTACGCTTTATCTGGAGTCTATACGCAGTACAAGTTAGGTCGTCTGAAGCCTTTGATTTTATCTGCAGGTAGCTTGTTTTGGGCTAGCGTGGTTTTGTTGGTGCCAGCGTTGAGTACCTGGCCACATAACGGCTCTTCCTGGAAAGCTTGGTTGTCGATTCTTTATGTCGGTGTAGTATGTACCGCGGTGGCCAATATTTTATTTTTTCGCTTGATTCAGAAAATAGGAGCTAGTTCGGCGGCGACAGTAACTTATGTTATTCCTTTGGTGGCTTCCATTTTGGGCGTGATCGTATTGGATGAGCTGTTCACCCTGACTTTGGCTGTCTCAGCTATAGTCATTTTGTTGGGAGTGAGTTTAGCTACTGGGTTGTTGGTATCTTATTGGGGAAAAAAGTATGGTAGGTAGTAGTGAAAAAAAATTAGTTTGGGGTCTTTTAAATACCACAGTCTCAAACGAGGAAGAATCTCAGCGACTCGTGGAAAAGCTTATGCAGACTCAGTGCGTGGCTTGTATCCATATTTCGTCAGTTTCAAGTGTTTACTGTTGGGAAGGGCAACAAGTGCGAACATCAGAAATTTTGTTGTCTATGAAAATACCAATGGATCAATTTTCTGTGGTGAAAGAGTGTATCAGTAGGCATCATCCCTATCAAATCCCCGAAGTGATACTATTACCCATTGTGTCGATGTCAGAGTCTTATTCCGAGTGGTTGGGAGAGCAGATTGCTTGACTTGCCTGGCTAATCGTCAGCAAAATCAACCAATAAACCGATTCGGTTTTTGGTAATACGGGCATGGGGGTCATTGAAGGAGTAAATGTAACGGTCCTTAGACTGCCAGTTGAAATAGGGGGGTGGGAGTTTTAGCAACGATCTGTAGCCATAGCTATCGGAGGTAGGGAGCGCTTGTAGGCTAGGTGGACCCATATAGAAATCAGCTACTTGCCAAGTAACATCAGGCTCAACTTTGGCTGTGTCGTCCAAGGCAGTTGACACGGACTCGATTTCTGAGGAAATTTGGGGAAAACTATAAAGTGCTGGAATTTGTACATGGTTGAGAGGCCAATCTAATTTTGGCTTTACTTCGGTTATCCAGAGTGGAGCGGTAAATTTTTGCACAGCTACTAACTGAAAAGGTTGAGGTATCTGAATATGCTCCAAACGGTAATCTGCGTTGGATTTGGTTTGTGCAACAAGGAGATCGTCTAGAGTTGTTTTGGAGGTGTTCTCAGCCAAAATTCGTTCTTCTAGTTCCTCAGGGAAAGCATAAAGTCGCTCAAATGTTTGTCCGGCCATGAGAGAGTCGGGTTGGGTATCTTTTTGAAAACTACCTGCCACCCAATCGATAGACATTTCTGTTGCTACATAAGCCAGTTGAGATGTTAAAATTTGACCCTCTATTAGGTGGATTGAACTTGGTACGAACTCTGAGCCAGTAGCCACGATTTGAGTCGTTGCTAAATGGGAGGGGAGGAAGCTAGAAGGTAAGGCGACATCTGCTAATTGATAAGCCACCGGCTCAATTTGAGGAGAAGGTAAACTAATAATATAGGGTGTCGGATCTTGGGTTATAGGAACTGATATCTGAACAGTTACCAGATGACCATTGGGGGCATACTGATTTTGGCTCCAAGCTGGCGGAAGGCTGATATGGTCAAGTTGAAAAACCAAGTCTTTAGAGTCATTCTCGGTAGCTTGGGTTTTGACCGTTGGTTGTGCAAAGGAGACAATAGGTACAGCGACTGGATCTAAATAACTTGGGGGGTGGTCTGAGAACGAAGTTTGGGATACTAGCTTAGGCGCGTCTAGCAAGGAATTGGGTTGATGAAGCTGTTCCAAGGAAGCTACTTCATGCAAATGCGGAGCTAAGGGGCTGGTTGTAGGAATAGGTTTAGGTTGATATAACCCAGGTTCTAGTTTAGCAAACTCGTTATGAGATAACTTCGCATGACTTAACGGGGGGGTAAGCCTTAAGTAGGGTGTAGGCTCAAGGGCTGACGAAGCAAGAGGTAAGGGAGTGTCTTGGACATTTAAATGGGTAACAGTGGTTGAGGTGGGCGTAGCTTGCTCGCTTTTGCGTACAAGCACTTCAACCAGAGGAGCTACGAAATCTGGCTGAGTCAGGACTTCAGCTTTTACCAAGGTGGCTGTAGGTACGGGTGAATGATCCAAGGCATTGGATGGTGTCGGAAGCAACACTTGAGCCAATTGAAAATCCGACGGTTTGGGTGGTTCTGTCAGAACTTCAAGGACTTCAGCTTTTACCAAGGTGGCTGTAGGTACGGGTGAATGATCCAAGGCAT
>JASGCH010000060.1:6371-7548 GCA_030054245.1 Gammaproteobacteria bacterium
TGGATGGTGTCGGAAGCAACACTTGAGCCAATTGAAAATCCGATGGTTTGGGTGGCTCTGTCAGGACTTCAAGGACTTCAGCTTTTACCAAGGTGGCTGTAGGTACGGGTGAATGACCCAAGGCATTGGATGGTGCGGGAAGCAACACTTGGGCCAATTGAAAATCCGACGGTTCTAAGTTAGGTGAAGATGAAATTTGCACCGTCCCGGCATCGTGGCTGGTGATGGTCGATAATTTTTGCGTAGTGGGGATAGATGGTATAAGCACCATCGGTTGAGATACCTCATTTGAGGTGAGTGGCTGAGCGTCTGACAGCTGAAAATCAGACACTTTTTCTTGCATACTTTGTCTGGCTGGTTCAAGGTTCTGAACGGACACTGCTGGGCGTAGGCGTAGTAAAGGGACCTGACCTAAATCTGGTAAAACGGCTTGAAATGACTCTAAAAAAGGGCTGTTGTTATAAGTTGAGCAAGGTTTTTGGGTAATTTTATTCTCAGGAAATAAACAAGGAACTACCTTCGAGACCGGAAAAACACTACCTAGATACCCAGTATCATTTGGATTGCCTATGGCCGAAGCTTTGGTTAAAGCCATTCCGGGAGTCAATTTGAGCAAACAAAAACTGGCAATCAAAGTAGTGGAAGAGAACTTCAACAATTTAGGGGCGTGATAGCTTGTATGTAGAGATTTTTGCTTCATAGAGGACAATCGAGTTAAAATATATTTCAAAAACTGTAGTACTACGATTCAAGATGGTTATATCCGGTTCATAGTAACTTATACAACCAAATGACTGCGTTATAGGGCTCATCCAAAAACCTAACACTTCGTCGGGAACAAACTTTGACCTGGTCATTATTGGCAACTCGCCGAGCGGCATAGCCGATGCTGCAACAGTCTTCTATGGGTATTTTACACGAGTCGCGACGACAGCAACTTATTATCAATCATTTTCATAAAGACCATACTTTTTGAAAATAAAAGGTCAACTTGGTTGCATTTTAGCATACGATACCCAAGCCGTCAACGCCATTGTACCACACTCTTTCGTTGCATTTCGTTGAGCTTTGTAAGTAATTTTTGATTCTTTATACGAGATATTAAGTCCTCTCGAATGGTTTCAATAGGAGGAGGATAAAATTCCCGAACATCTTCTAACAAAATAAGATGCCAGCC
>JASGCH010000061.1 GCA_030054245.1 Gammaproteobacteria bacterium
CTCCGGATTATGAGACAGCGTTATCCAAACTACAAAAAATATTTAAAGAAAAGCCCACTGCCCCATAACCAACTGCCTCATAAATTAAAAAAACCTGTTGGCAAAAATATACCACACCCTGCTTCTGTGCATTTGGCGTCCATATCTCCGTTAGATGGACGGTATAAAGAAAGATTGGCGGATTTGCCAACTTATTTTTCTGAATTAGCCTATCTCAAAAGACGAGTACAAGTTGAAGTTACTTGGTTTTTAGCTCTCAACGCCTTACCTTTAGATTTTTTTCCGGTTTTGAGTCTCGAGCTCAAAACCAAACTGTCCCGGATAGTGGATACATTTGATACCAGTGGTGCCTTGGCTATTAAAGAAATTGAACAGGAAATTAATCACGATCTCAAAGCAGTTGAATATTGGTTGCGCAAAAAATTTCTAGAAATACCTGAAATACCTACATCTTCTTTGGAATACCTGCATTTTGCGTGCACCAGTGAAGACATTAATAATATCAGCTTGGCTTTACAAATCAAAGCTTTTCGCCAACAAAATCTTTTACCCGCTCTCAAGAAAATTATATTACAGCTTAAAAGCCAAGCTTTGCAATTCGCTGAGGTAGCCATGCTTAGCCGAACACATGGTCAGGCGGCAACTCCTACCACCATGGGTAAAGAAATGGCTAACTATGTGGCACGGTTAGTCCCTATATTTCGTGAAATTAAGGCTATGCCTTTGATGGGCAAAATGAATGGTGCGGTTGGTAATTACAACGCCCATGTATTTGCCTACCCTAATATAGATTGGCCACAATTTTGCCAGAATCTTATGGAAACCGAAGAAAATTATAATCCTCAAAAGCCATTAGGTTTTGGTTTGCAGTTTCAGGCATTTAGTACCCAAGTTGAGCCTCACGATGATCTTTGCCGATTGTTCTTGGCTATCGCCCGTGTAAATTCCATATTGTTGGATTTATCTCGAAATATTTGGCTATACATTGCCATAGATTATTTTAAACTCAAGCCAAATGAGAAAGAAGTGGGATCATCCACCATGCCCCATAAAATTAATCCGATAGATTTTGAAAATGCTGAAGGAAATTTGGGTCTAGCTAACGCTTTGCTAACGCATTTTGCTGAGAAGCTACCTAACAATCGTTGGCAAAGAGATCTCAGCGATAGTACGGTATTGCGTAATTTAGGGGTGGCTTTTGGACATGGTTTGATTGCCTATCAATCTCTTTTATCAGGATTAAATAAAATCACCATTAATGACGAAAAAATTGCCAAAGATTTGGCCCAACATTGGGAAATATTAGCTGAACCTATGCAAACCATGTTGCGTAAACATGGAATTGTTAATGCTTATGAAGCCATTAAAGATTTAACCCGAGTGCAGAAACCGATAGATCAAGAGATTTTTGTTAAAATTTTAGAACAACTACCCACTGAAGATAAAGACAAGTGCTTGGCACTAAACCCTTGTTCGTATCTGGGGTTAGCCAGCGAATTAGCCAAATCCTTGGATGATTTTGAAATTTAAGCCACTTGCTGTTGATCGGGTCAACTCAAGAGTCCATTGATTCGCTACCATGGTTAACCGCTTGGCAACTTATTCATATTATCAAAGGGATTTATGCTAAAATGAGACCGTATGGTTTTTACCATTTGTAAAAAATTTTATTTTCTTCCATTTTTTACAAAGTAACGAATATAGAATATAGAAGGCCGTTGCACCAGCCGATGGTGCAACCGTATTTATAGTGAGATTATTTTTTTTTAGGAGATCAATTATGCTAGATCGTCGTGGAGCCCTTAAACAAGCTGGTATTGCTGGAATTTTAGCATCTGGTGTTGCCCCAGCAGTGCATGCACAGGCTAATATTAGGTGGCGCATGGTATCGAGTTTCCCAAAATCTTTAGACACTTTGTTTGGTGTTGCAGATGTATTTGCCAATAAAGTAAAGGAAATGACTGGAGGAAAATTTATTATTTCAACACATGCGGCAGGTGAAGTGGTACCCGCTTTTGGTACCATAGACGCTGTTAAAGATGGTATCGCTGAAGCGGCCAACACCGCATCCTATTATTATTTTGGCAAGGATGAAACCTTTGCTTTAAGTTGTGCTATTCCCTTTGGATTAAATGCTCGGCAAATGAATGCTTGGATGTATGAGGGCAATGGATTGAAGCTTATGCGTGAATTTTATAGCCAATACAATATCATGATGTTCCCTATGGGGAATACAGGTTCTCAAATGGGTGGATGGTTTAAGAAACCCATAGAGTCTTTGGCTCAATTCAAAGGAACTAAATTTAGAGTGGGAGGGTTTGCAGGAAAAGTTGTCGAGAGAATCGGAGGTGTTCCACAAAACATTCCTGGAGGTGAAATTTATCAAGCTTTGGAAAAGGGAACTATTGATGCGGCTGAATGGGTAGGACCTTACGATGATTTAAAACTTGGATTTTATAAAGTGGTGAAAAACTATGCCTATCCAGGTTGGTGGGAAGGTGGTCCTCAGTTAGATTTGCACATTAATATGAAAGCTTGGAATGATTTGTCAGCAGAAAATAAGGCCATCGTCACCTCCGCGGCGGCGTTTGCACATTTGGATATGATGGGTAAGTACGATTATCGCAACAGCCATTCTTTGAAACAGTTGGTGGCTGAAGGGACTAAGTTATTTGCTTTCCCAAGAGATTTGATGGAGGCGGCCTTTAAAGCATCTCTCGAGATTTATTCTGAATTATCCGCCAAGAATCCCAACTGGAAGAAAGTGTACGAGGACTATGCTACCTACAGAAAAGATGCTAATATTTGGTTTAGTTTTACAGAAGCATCGTTTGATAGGTTTATGCAGTCGCGTATTCGGGATTTATAAAATGCTCGTTTAAACGGCTGTTGTCTTGCGAGCTATCCTCATGACAAAATCAAGACCTTGGCACAAGCGTGAGCGAGCTACCAAGTTAAAAGGTTGCGTGCAACCAGCGTCATTTCCAAAGACAGCTCATTCGGGGTGAACGCGGCATAACTTCGTCGTTTAGCAGTGTAGCCCTCGGTGAACTGTCAAAGTACAAGGCTGGAGCAGTCGCCCCCAGCTTTATTTCCGAAGATGATCATGGTGGGCGTTTCCAGTCTTGCATATTGAGTATATGCGAGACTGGGAGCGGAAGCGTCATGGATAACGCAACGAACTGAGGCACATACATAACGCAGTCATTTGACAACCGTGGCACCAGTCGATGGTGCAACGGTCTTGAAGATAATCATGCAGGGCACTCTTGATCTTGCATATTGAGTATATGCGAGGATGGCGGGCTAAGGTGCAGTCGCGGCACCAGCCGTCGGTGCAAAGGTCTCTTATTAAAAGGTTCGGTTTGGCACGCAACAGGCTAAGTGTTCATCGAGGTGGAGGTGGATATAAGGCAGTAACTTAACCGTGCAGACCCCATTGAAACCTGGGGCAATGTCCTTGGGTTAGGAGTTTTTGGCTATTATAAACTAAAGGTCTTACAATGAAAGCAATGCTGGCGCTTGCCAAGTTTATTGATGCAATTTCTACTCGATGCTCTTATATAGGAGCCATTGCGGTTACTTTGTCTGTACTCATAAGCAGTGGTAATGCTATTGTTCGATTTATTTTTAGCGATAGTTCCAATGCGTGGCTGGAAATACAATGGTATTTGTTTGCTGTATGCGTCATGTTGGGTGCACCCGTGGTTTTAAAATTAAACGAACATGTGCGCGTAGATATACTTTATAACAAGTATCCCCTCAGAAAGAAAGTATGGTTTGATATAGCCGGCACCTTGGTGTTTTTATTGCCAGTCATAGCCTATATGACCTACTTAACTTGGGGTCTTTTTATCGATAGATTTCATACGGGAGAGATGTCAAGCAATGCTGGAGGATTGATCAGATGGCCTGTTTGGCTGTTTTTACCACTAGGTTTTGGTTTGTTGTTTTTGCAAGGCATCGCAGAAATCATTAAACGCTGGGCTTGGTTGCGTGGCGAGTATGAAATGAACCTCATTTACGAAAGGCCCCTACAATGACAATGGAAAATTTTGCCCCATGGATGTTTGTCGGCTTGGTATTGGTCATGATTATTGGCTTTCCTGTAGCATTTTCGTTAGGGGCTCTGGGGCTTTCTTGTGCTTTTTTTGCGGTTTATCAGGGTTGGTTTCCGGTAGACTTTTTGGTTAGCTTGCCACTCAATGTATTTGGTATTTTATCGAATGAGTTGCTATTGGCGATTCCTTTTTTTACTTTGATGGGGTCTCTACTTGAAAGATGTGGATTGGCTGAAGACATGTTGGATTCTATGGGGCAACTATTCGGTCGAATGCGTGGGGGTTTAGGGTATTCTGTCATTCTTGTCGGGTTCATTTTAGGTGCAGTAACGGGCACCGTCGCTGGACAGATCATCGCCATGGCAATGATCTCTTTACCAGTCATGATCCGCTACCACTACAATATGCGTTACGCCACAGGAGTACTAGCCGCGTCGGGTACCATTACCCAGTTGGTTCCTCCATCTTTGGTGTTGGTGGTATTGGCTGACCAGTTAGGCGTCTCCGTAGGAGATATGTATAAAGGAGCTTGGGGTCCTTCCTTGTTACAAATTGTAATATTTGTGCTATTTACCTACCTATACACCCGATTACACCCTTCGGCTTTACCTGGAATACCTGACCATGAACGCGTGTTAAAAGGGTGGAAATTGTGGAAAAAATGTTTAAAGGGAATCATTCCTTCCGCGATTTTAATTTTTGCAGTACTAGGTAGTATGGGTGGATTACCTGGTATAAACAGAGCCATAGCCACGCCCACTGAAGCTGGCGCTATGGGAGCTTTAGGTGCTTTTGTGTTAGCCTACTTGCATAACCGCTTGGATTGGAAATTACTCAAGGAAACTTCTTTAAATACCATGCGTATCACTGCGATGGTGGTATTTATACTGATAGGCTCGCGCATATTTTCTTTAGTATTCCAAGGAGTAGATGGTGCCAAATGGGTAGAACATATGTTGGCTGATTTACCAGGAGGTCAAATTGGATTTTTACTGGCGGTCAATATTTTCATCTTTTTTTTAGCATTCTTTTTAGATTTTTTTGAAATTGCCTTTATAGTCATTCCTTTACTAGCTCCTGTCGCGAGTAAATTAGGCATAGATTTGGTGTGGTTTGGTGTTTTGATTTGTGTTAATATGCAAACGAGTTTTATGCACCCACCCTTTGGATTTGCCTTATTTTACTTGCGTGGTATATCAGATACTTTATTTAAACAAGGTTCTATCAAAATAAAAATTCAAACAAAAGATATTTATTTAGGTGCTGTACCTTGGGTAGTTATGCAACTGCTATTGGTGCTCATCGTTATATTTGTTCCTCAAACGGTAACCGTATTTTTAGATAAGCCAGAACAAGTAGATTTATCTAAAATCGAAATTTTGGCACCCACTGATGAGGGTGGTAAAAATGATGAAAACCCCGTTAATCTTGAAGAGTTATTAGGTCCTTCCAAAAACGGTAAATAAAGTATTTACGCCTAGTCCCTAGGCTTTACTCTGGTTAACGAATTGCCAGACTGTGTGGGGGCTACTCATTACTAAGCGAACATGCGGACATTGGTGCAATAGTCTTATATTCTTCATTCGAGGCGAACGATTGGATTTGACGGGTTGCTGTAGCACCCTGCACAACTGCCTTTCAGAAATCGACATGGGGCATGGATGGGCTTTGGTCTCTCAAATTCAAGTTGTTTGGCAGATCGTTGGTTGAATTAAATTTTTGTGATTATCATGGGTAAAATTACGGGTTTTTTGGAGTTTGCTAGGCTAGAAGAGCCGCATCAACGCGTCGATGAAAGATTACAACACTTTCATGAGTTCACGACCAGTCTATCTTCTGATAAGGCCAAATTACAAGGGGCTAGGTGTATGGATTGTGGAACGCCATTTTGTATGCAAGGATGCCCCATTCATAATATTATTCCTGATTTTAATGATTTGGTCTATCAACAAGATTGGCGAAACGCTTTAGAGGTATTACATTTAACCAATAATTTTCCAGAATTTACGGGCAGAATCTGTCCAGCTCCTTGTGAAGCGGCTTGCACTTTAAATATTAACAACCAAGCCGTTGGAATAAAATCGATAGAGCATGCTATTGCCGATCGCGGGTGGCAAGAGAATTGGATAAAACCCAGCATAGCTCAACATAAAACCAACAAAAAAATCGCCATCGTGGGTTCTGGCCCTTCAGGATTGGCGGCGGCTCAACAATTGGCTAGAGTTGGGCATACCGTACATGTTTTTGAAAAAAATTCAAAGGTAGGTGGCTTACTCCGATATGGTATCCCGGATTTTAAATTAGATAAAGAGCACATAGATCGGCGTGTTTGGCAAATGCAACAAGAAGGAGTGGAATTTTTTACTCGCTCATACATAGGGGCACCCCACTCAAAGTGGGCGAGTCGTCTAGGCGTGAACTTTATCAGTGCCGATGATCTGGTACGAGAGTACGACGCAGTTTTATTGTGCATTGGTGCTGAAGAACCGCGTGATTTACCTATCCCTGGTCGCCAGTTAGCTGGAGTACATTTTGCTATGGAGTTTTTACCCCAACAAAACCAAAGGGTAGCAGGTGAACCATTGGATGTTGAGCCAGATATCAATGTCCAAGGTGATCGAGTGGTTGTCATCGGTGGGGGTGATACAGGAAGCGACTGTGTAGGCACCAGCAACCGTTTGGGTGCCGCCAGCGTTACGCAGTTTGAAGTTTTGCCAAGGCCACCCCTAGAAGAAAACAAACCCCTTACTTGGCCTTATTGGCCATTAAAGTTGCGTACCAGCAGTAGTCATGAAGAGGGTTGTGAAAGACAATTCGCCATAGCTACCAAAGAATTTTTAGGGGTAAATGGAAAATTAACCGGTCTAAAAACAGTACTCATGGATTGGTCTCAAGCGCGCCCAACTGAGGTTCCTAGAAGTGAACACATCTATCCTGTGGATAAAGTATTTTTAGCCATGGGATTTGTCCATCCAGTGGCTGAAATTGTAGATGCGTTTGGAGTGACCAAAGACGCCAAGGGCAATATACTCAGCCATACAGAAATAAAGGGAGGTTATCACACTTCGCGTGCTAAGGTGTTTTCCGCCGGAGACGCACGACGGGGACAATCTTTGGTGGTTTGGGCTATTCGGGAAGGTCGGCAAGCGGCTAGAGCCATCGATGAGTATTTTCAGACGACGAGTTTATTGCCTCGCTAAATCCTCTACCAATCCTCTACCCCCTTAACACTCAAGTCTAATCTTTTTAACGCGGATTCTCAACCCACCCACTAGAAAGTGGGGGCGGTTTTTAATAAACCTGTCTTGGCATCAAATAAAAGCACTTGGTTTGGTTGAATTTGTATCGAAGCAGTAGTGCCAATAGAGGGTGGTGCCAGCGATGCAGAAGTACGAATTCTAAGGTCTTGGTCAAAAATTTTAGTA
>JASGCH010000062.1 GCA_030054245.1 Gammaproteobacteria bacterium
GATAAAGCTTGGGGACTGACCCAGTATTCGCGTTTGTGTTGCTGTTCTGTCGACAAGGAGTCTGCATCCTTCACTTGTTCTTTCTGAAGCCATTGTAATAAGTCGGTAGCTTCGTTCTGTAGCTCGATGGTATATTTTTTTTGGGCGTCTTTTTCGGCGTTGGCGGCAAATTCAGTCAACATAGTCTGAATTTGCTCTTTAGTTAAACCATAACTAGGTTGCACCCTAATTTCTGTCTGTTGTAAAGAACCTTTTTCTTTGGCTCGGACGGTTAATAAATTGTTGCTGTCCAAATCAAACTCTACTTCAATACGCAAAGTACCGGCTTTTTTGGGCGTCAAATTTTTTAATTCAAACCGTCCTAAACTGCGACACTCTGGTACTAACTCCCTTTCTCCTTGAACCACATGTATCCAAATACCCGTTTGACCGTCTACTGAGGTGGTAAATTCTTTTTTTATGGTGATAGGGATGGGTTGATGGCGATGAATAATTTTTTCAACCAGTTCCCCTACCGTTTCTATCCCTAGCGACAACGGAACCACATCGATTAAAAGCGGTAAAGTCAGGTTACTTTCCCCAGATAATTTTTTTGCCTGTAAAGCGGCTCCCAAAGCGACTACCTCGTCTGGATTAATGTCATCCAAAACGGGTTTGGAGAAATATTTTTTGACCGCAGTTTTGATTTGTGGCATACGCGTACACCCACCAACCAAAACAACTCCATCTATGTTGTCTTTGTTTACTTTGGCGGCGTATAGAGTATGGTGGACAATTTGCAAAGTTTTATTCACCAATTCTTGGCAAATTTCTGCCAATTGAGCGTAACTTAAGTCAAGGACATGGGTATGATGGTTTTGTGTCACCTTAAACTCAGTGCTAGGATGAGCGCTTAAATACTCTCTACAACGCCTAGCTTCTAGGCGCCATGGAGCTAGCTCAGACCACCCTAAAGGGGCTAATTGTAGGGCCTTGCGTACATAATCAACCACGGCTAAATCAAAATCATCCCCTCCTAAAGCACTATCTCCCCCCACCCCTATAACCTCAAAAAAGCCGTTTTGTAGCTTTAAGATCGACACATCGAAGGTCCCGCCACCTAAATCATAAATCACATACAAACCATCGCGTCCACTGTCTAGCCCATAATACATAGCCGCGGCTGTGGGTTCGTTTAACAATCTTAGTACTGGTAAACCGGCTAACAGGGCGGCGTCTTTGGTAGCTTGTCTTTGCGCGTCGTCATAATAAGCTGGGACGGTGAGAACGATGCCAGCGATGTGGCTACCTACATAGCTTGCCAAAAATCGATTCTTTAGCTCTAACAAAATATTGGCGCTGACTTCAATGGGAGATTTAACGCCGGCGGGAGTTTTAATACCTATACTGCCTGGGTAGCTTGGGTGATCTACTATCTGATATGGCAAGGATGTTCCTACTTCTGACAATTTTTTTCCCATGAGTCGTTTTACCGAGACGACTTTTAATACCGGAGGGATATTGGATTGAATTAGGTCCGATGGATCACCAACCACCGCCAACCCCTGGGTATCGTAACTAACGATAGAAGGCAATAAAACCTGACCCTGTTTATCAGGCAAACAAAACACCCCCTGATCATTGGCATAAGCTATGAGAGAATGGGTTGTACCTAAGTCTATACCAACATATTTAAGGGATTCGACTGAATGACTGAATTCATCACTCGGCTCCTCAATTTGAAATAATTTTAATGTCATAATCTCCGTTCACTGTTTTCTGATGCTTGCCAAACTTGAAAATCAACATCCTCTAGCAACTTATCGAGAAGTTTTAAACTCGCTTGTGTTTGATAAAGAACCAAGCACTCCCCTAGCCTGCCCTCAGACGCAAAAAATTCATGCCACCAGTGGGCCAATTGGCTCATTAAACTCGCTTGCACACCTTGTATTTGATCTTTTAAGCTAGCCCAAGCTTTAACTGAGCCTATCGCATCCATGTCTTCTCGCCACTTCCAAGTTTGCTCTAAAATCTCGGGATTTAAAGTATTATTGGGTGACAAGTTAGGAATTTGAAGTAAATGGGCTAAATATTCAGATCTGAGAATGGGGTTTCTTAACATTTGGTAAGCCTGATGGATAACTGCTGTCTTGTTTTTAGCCCCTTCTGAGTCTTGGCAATGGTCTGGATGTTCACGCAACAACAGCTCTTTTCTTTTCTGTTCTAACCCTTCCATGTCCAGCTCAAAACGAATAGGTAAAGAAAATAACTCAAACCAATTTTCATTCAACAACGATTCAATGGCCATTTTACTGACTAGTAGTAAAAAAATAGGCGGCACAAAGACCAAAAAACGGTTGCACAACTGGCTGTGCAACCGTCTTGACTCATGGTGCCAGCAATGAGTCAAACAACAAGCTAAGAAACGCCAGACTGTCCCAGCTTATTAAGTGACTAAGTGACTTAGGTAAGTTTTTTATAAACTACTTTGAGGCGTTGTACTGATCGATAAGAACGAACCAGTTAAACACGAAAAGACTCACCGCATCCACAACGATCTTTCTCTTTGGGATTGCTAAAACTAAATCCTTCGTTGAGTCCGGTGCGCACATAGTCGATCAAAGTACCATCGATGATGGGTAAACTGCCAGCATCGACAATCACCTTAATGTCCCCTTCGTGAAAAACCACATCGTCGGTCTTTACCGCATCCACATATTCCAATTTGTAAGAGTACCCAGAACAACCCGTCGGTTTGACCCCCAAACGGATTCCTACCCCCTTACCTCTTTTTTTTAATGCCAAGCAAATGTGATCTACCGCTTTTGGTGATAATGTTATCATATGAGTACCTCATGTATTAAACAAGCAAACAACGGACACCTCTGCAGAAAGACTGTTGCACCGACGGTTGGTGCCGTGGTTACACCTTGGCCTGCTGTTCTCGCCTATACTCCATAGGCGAGAACAGCCAGCGTTATGACAGCTCACCGAGTGCCACCAGCTGTCAGTGCAATAGCCTTGCGGATGGTAAGTCTGACCTAAACCCAGCTTGGCAGAAGTTCCGTGAATAAACCCTAGATGGACCTAGCTCTTTTTGTTCTTCTTCAGATAATCGTTCACTGCGGCTTTGATAGCATCTTCGGCCAAAATCGAGCAATGTATTTTAACTGGAGGCAAGGACAATTCTTGTACTATAGTGCTGTTTTTGATTTCACTCGCTTCGTTTAAGGTGCGACCTTTAACCCATTCCGTCACTAAAGAAGAAGAAGCTATTGCTGAACCACAACCGTAAGTCTTAAATCGGGCATCCTCAATAATTCCAGTCTCGGCATTAACTTTGATTTGTAGCTTCATAACATCACCACAAGCGGGCGCGCCCACCACACCGGTGCCAACATCCTCTTCATCTGCGTTAAATGACCCCACATTGCGAGGGTTTTGATAATGATCTAATACTTTATCTGAATAAGCCATAAAACTTCCTAATGAAATAATAAAAAACAGTCTTGGTAATAAAAAGAGCCGACAAGGACATCCGGCACTCCCAAGAAAAAATGCAATAACCCAACATGGGAGCAAGATGCCCCCGCTACTTTATAAAAATCCAACGACCCGCGGAAAATGGTAATTTTCCATTAGTAACCAACCAAACAACCAGCGGAAAATGGTAATTTTCCATTAGTAACCAACCAAACAACCCGCGGAAAATGGTAATTTTCCCTTAGTAACCAACCAAACAACCAGCGGAAAATGGTAATTTTCCCTTAGTAACCAACCAAACAACCCGCGGAAAATGGATGAGTCACAAGGCGCCAAGTACCGGAGCTCCGACGCCTATATTTGAATAGGCGAGGAGCGAGGAACACAGGCAACGCCGTAAATCGCCATTTTCAGCCGGTTGTTAACAGGCAACGCCGTAAATCGCCATTTTCCGCCGGTTGTGGTTAGTGGGTGACCCATTGGACAGAAGCCACATCCACCCCATTTTGATACATCTCCCAAAGTGGACTCATCGCGCGTAGCCGTTCTACGGTGTTGCCAATCACCTCGATAGCCCAATCGATTTCTTCATCTGTGGTAAATCGACCTAAGCTCAAGCGTAAGCTACTATGTGCTAGCTCATCGGGTAATCCTAAAGCACGCAGAACATAACTTGGTTCTAAACTGGCAGAAGTACACGCCGAACCCGACGATACACCTATTCCTTGCAAGCCCATAATCAAAGACTCCCCTTCAACATAATGAAAGCTAATGTTGAGGTTATGGGGTATCCTTCTTTGTAAATCCCCATTCACCACACTTTGTTCTATGGAAGTGAGCCCAGTCAATAGTTTTTGATGCAATCGAGTAATTCTAGGTAATTCCTCAGCCATCTCTAATTGGGCTAGCCTGAAAGCCTCTCCCATTCCTACGCACTGGTGCGTAGGTAAAGTACCGCTACGCAACCCGCGTTCATGCCCTCCTCCATGAATTTGAGCTTCTAGTCGTATCCTAGGTTTGCGTCGAATATAAAGGGCACCAATGCCTTTGGGACCATAAGTTTTGTGGGAGTTTAAACTCATCAAATCAACCGGAGATTTTTGTAAGTTTATGGCTAACTTACCGGTAGCTTGAGCGGCATCCACATGAAACACCACACCTTTATCTCGGCAAAGTTGACCTATTTGATCGATGTCTTGTACAACACCGATTTCATTATTGACCAACATAACGCTCAACAATAGGGTGTCACTTCGTAAAGCCTCGGCTACTTGATTTAAGTCCAATAATCCGTTGGCTTGTACATCCAAATAAGTGACTTCAAATCCTTGGCGTTCGAGCTCTCGCATGGTATCTAGAACGGCTTTGTGCTCGGTTTTTACCGTTACCAAATGTTTGCCTTTGTTACGATAAAAATGTGCCGCCCCTTTAATGGCTAAATTGTTGGATTCAGTCGCTCCTGAAGTCCAAATAATTTCCCGTGGATCAGCATTTATGAGTGCCGCAATTTGTGCTCTCGCCAATTCTACTGCTTCTTCGGCTTGCCAACCCCAAAGGTGGCTTCTGGAAGCAGGATTCCCAAAATGATTTGAAAGCCAAGGAATCATCTTTTCAACGACCCGAGGGTCCACCGGTGTAGTCGCCGCGTAATCTAAATAAACCAATTTTTCTAATGCAGACATGGAACTCCCATTTTATAGTAATATATTTTAAAAGACCCCACTTAGGAGCGACTCAACTTGCCACGCAACGCCATGATCACTGGCTGAGATCCCTTTTGCATGATGCTTTCAAAAGATTCCTTCTTGGGCGTCTTGGCATCGTGTTCGTCAATTAAATGTTGTAAGGTCATAGACGATAAAAAAGACAAGACCTTCTCATTTAACGAACTCCACAAATCGTGAGTCATGCAACTCTTTTTGGTTGCCAGACAATCTTTTCTGCCCGAGCATTGGGTGGCATCTAAGGGGCTATCGACCGATAAAATAATCTCTGCAACGGTAATGTCTCTGGCTTTTTTGCGCAATTCATAACCTCCCCCCGGTCCACGCACCGAGTAAACCAAGTTTTTTTTGCGCAGTTTGCTAAATAACTGTTCCAGATAGGACAAAGAAATATTCTGCCTTTCGCTAATCGTAGCCAAAGACACCGGTCCCAATTTTTGACGCATAGCTACATCCATCATGGCTGTAACAGCGAACCGACCTTTAGAAGACAAACGCACGATATTCTCCTTTTATTAAAACAAACTTCCATAACTTTTACGACCCATTTCAATCACCCAATGAGCCAACTTCGTCAACCAGTAGTTGGCTATTAAACCAACCCTTACTACCTATATAAGTCCTAGATAACTGTATTCAATACTTGAGTATTATAGTCAAGTATTCAAGCATTTTGCAAATTGATTCAAAATTTAATTCAAAAGAAGTTATAATTTACGAGAACCTTGTCAATCCATTAAACCCAGAATTTTATATGGATAATTAGTTTACAACCTAATGAATGTTCAATAGAAAAATTGCCCAGGTTCTCATGTCAAGACCGTTGCTTCATAGGCTGGTGCCGCTCGGTGAGCCGTCATAATTACAAGGCTTCCGTGATCGCCCTCAGCTTTATTTTCGAAGATGATCATGGTGAGTACCGCATAACGCAGTAATTTGGCAGTGTAACCGCGGTACCAGCTGATGGAGCAATACTCTTATGTATAAATGGATTGGGTGAGGTTAAGAAGATACCCAGGATATCCGCCGGCAGTAAATCGCTATTTGAGGCGGTTTTAGAACAGAGGGTCAGCTATCAAAAATTTACCAAAACAACCGTCACATATGCCAACAACTCTCAATGAATCCCCATGGGATATGGAAAAACAAGAATGGTTGGATGCACTTACTGCACTTGTAGAAACCCAAGGGCTTGATAAAGCACACCAATTATTAAATGAATTAATCAGTCATGCACGAGAAAAAGGAATTACCCAGCCATTTTCTATGCAAACGGCTTATGTCAATACGATACCGCCCAACCAAGAAGATCGTTGTCCGGGGAATATAGAAATCGAAGAAAGACTAAGAGCCTATATGCGTTGGAACGCCATGGCTATGGTGGTCAAAGCCAATCGCTATGAACTTAAAGGGGGTGGTGATTTAGGAGGGCATATTGGTTCCTTCGCGTCTTTGGCGCATTTATTTGGCGCTGGATTTAACCACTTTTGGCACGCCGAAACACCTCATCATGGTGGAGATTTAATTTATATACAAGGGCATGTGTCCCCTGGTGTTTATGCCAGAGCTTTTTTAGAGGGACGAATTAGCCAAGAACAACTGGAAAATTTTCGTCAAGAGGTTGATGGAAAAGGTTTATCGAGTTATCCTCACCCTAAATTGATGCCGGATTTTTGGCAGTTCCCAACCGTGTCTATGGGTTTGGGTCCTTTAATGGGAATATACCAGGCACGCTTCTTAAAGTATCTGCAAGCCCGATCCATCGCTCAAACTGATAACCGCAAAGTCTGGGTTTTTTGTGGTGATGGTGAAATGGATGAAGTCGAGTCTATGGGGGCTATTGGTCTGGCCAACCGAGAAAATTTAGACAATTTAATTTTTGTTATCAATTGTAATTTGCAAAGGTTAGACGGACCGGTAAGAGGCAATGGTAAAATTATTCAGGAGTTAGAAGGCGAGTTTAGAGGAGCTGGTTGGAATGTCATCAAATTACTCTGGGGAAGCAATTGGGACACCTTACTGGCAAGCGATAAATCGGGTGCTTTGCATAAAGTAATGATGGACACCTTAGATGGTGATTATCAATCTTTTAAAGCCAATGACGGAGCTTA
>JASGCH010000063.1 GCA_030054245.1 Gammaproteobacteria bacterium
CCCACCATGATCATTTGAGTAAATTCCGCTGGTTGCGCGCAACTCAAGCCTTGTAATTATGACAGCTCGCCCGAGCGGCGTAGCCGATGGTGCAACAATCTCAATATATTTATTACTATTCATGTTTCTATCACAACCACATAGTGTTCAACTCAATGGACAGGGCATTAAAACTGCAATTGTCTGCTCGCGATTTAATCGCGAAATAACCGAGGTTTTATTAGCTAGTTGCCTTTCAGAATTAAAACATTTGAACATAGATTACTTTGAGGTAAAGGAAGTACCAGGGGCACTAGAAATTCCCATTGCCTTAGCCTATTTAGCTAATACCACTAAATTCTCGTCCCTGATTGCTTTAGGATGTGTCATTCGTGGTGAAACCTATCATTTTGAATTGGTCTCTGAACAGTCGGCAACGGGTATCACACAAGTATCTTTGACCTATAAAATACCCATCGTTAATGCTATCTTAACGACCGAAAATTTTGACCAAGCTAAAGCGCGTGCTCAACCATTGGGTTGCAATGCCGCGCGTGTGGCCATTGAAATGGATAGGCTGATTACCGATCTTAAACTATGTTAAAGCTTAACCCTAAACAATCCAAAGATAGACCAATATTAAAGCTTAACCCTAAACCATCCGAAGATAAACCAGTATTAAAGCTTAATCCTAAACCATCCGAAGATAAACCAGTATTAAAGCTTAACCCTAAACCATCCGAAGGTAAGCCTGTAGTGTCTAAAGCCTATGCTAAACGCAGGAAGAGCCGTGCATTCATTTTACAAACTCTATACCAACTGGTTATACACTGGCGAGTTAACCCGCAAATGACTGCACTGGAAAGACAAGAGTGTATAGACTTAGCCGTTGAATATACTCAAGCGTTAAAAGGATTTGCGGTTGCCGATCAAGAATTTTACACAGAAGTGTTATTGGCCTCCTTAGCTTATCAAGAGAAATTTGATCTAATTTTAGAAAAACACCTAGATCGTCCTATGGTATTGATAACAGCCGTTGAATATTGCATTTTATGGATGAGTGCCTGCCAGTTATCTGAACGCTGGGATATACCCAAGTCGGTGGTCATTAATGAAAGCCTAGAGTTGGCTAAGATATTTGGAGCTCAAGACGCTTACAAATTTATCAATGCTACGATGGATTTATTAGCCAAAGTTTACCATGAGCCAACCCATGGTGATTGAATTGCGTGGTGTACGCACACACAATTTAAAAAATATTGACTTAGACTTACCGAAAATGCAGTTGGTTGTAGTAACGGGAGTTTCTGGTTCAGGGAAATCAAGCTTGGTTTACCATACACTCTATGCCGAAGGACAGCGGAGGTATGCAGAAAGTTTATCAACTTATGCTCGGCAGTTTTTAAATATGATGGATAAACCTGATTTAGATTCTATTCAAGGCTTATCTCCATCTATTGCCATAGATCAAAAATCTAGCAACCATAACCCGCGCTCTACGGTCGGCACTATCACAGAAATTTATGATTATTTGCGAGTATTATTTGCCCGCGTTGGCGATGCTCACTGTCCCAATCATGAGGTACTTTTAAAAGCCCACTCAGTATCAGAAATCGTTACCACCCTCTTAAACCAATTTGCACAACAAAAAATCTACATTCTAGCTTGTATCCCGGAATGTAAAAATCTGCAAGGAACCTTGACCAAATACTTAGCGCGTGGCTATGTGCGGTTTAGAATTCAGGGACAGATTGTAGAAGTCCATAACCCTGATGAATACTCGAATATCAGCAACTATTCTGATCTTGCTGTGGTCATTGACCGCCTCACTATCAACGAGGAACACAAGCAAAGATTGATTGATAGCATTGAAAATTGCCTCGCCATTACAGAATATAAAGTAACTGTATTTCAACCTAAAGACCATGGAGATACCCATTATGTTACCCAAGCTGTCTGCCCCTACTGCGATTTCAGGGTAAATGAACTCGAACCAAAAAATTTCTCATTCAATTCACCTTATGGAGCTTGTTCGAGTTGTCATGGTTTAGGAGAGGTCGAACATTTTGATAGCCACAAAATGATAGATGACCCTAAACTCAGTTTACAAGGAAGTGCCATCAAAGGATGGGGACCAACTAATCCACAACAATACGCCACCCTAGCAAGTTTAGCCAAACAATGCGATTTTTCTTTGAACATACCTTGGCACGCATTAACTGTAGAAACCCAAAACTTAATCCTATACGGACCCAACAAACCCCTTAAAATCTACAACTCACACAGTAAAAAAGAGCAGTACTTTATTGGCATCATTCCTAAAATGGAGGAGCTTTATCAAGAATCTACTTCGCTCAATGTGCGTGAGCAGTTAGCCCTATTTCGTACCGTAGGCGTTTGCCAACAGTGTCAAGGAACTCGATTGGGTCCTGTAGCCCGCCATGTTTACCTAGGCGAACACTCCATCTCCAAACTGAGTGATATGTCCTTGCAAGATTGTCATATATTCTTTGATAAACTCACCTTACCCGGATCCAAGGCTTTGATCGGTCAAACGGTAGTGCGTGAAATAGTGACTCGCTTAAAATTTTTGAATGCAGTGGGTTTGGGCTATTTAAGTCTGCACAGAAAAGCCAATACCTTATCCGGTGGAGAGGCGCAACGCATTCGGTTGGCTTCACAGATAGGCTCTGGCTTAACCGGTGTTCTTTATGTTTTAGACGAACCTAGTATAGGACTACACCAGAGGGATAATGATAAATTAATCCAGATATTAAAAGATCTACGCGATCTTGGAAACAGTGTTTTTGTCATAGAACATGATTTAGACATGATTTGTTCAGCAGATTATTGCGTGGACATAGGTCCAGGAGCTGGATTGCAAGGTGGAAGAGTAATGGCTTTAGGTACCCCAGCAGAGCTCGCTCAAAATCCCAATTCTATGACTGGAGCTTACCTTGCAAAGCAAAAAATGATTGCCATACCTCGACATCTTCGACAATTCCGTAGCAATCCTAAGCACCCTTTTAAATCGCTTAGAAATAGCCAATCCTCTGATCATGAATTTCAAGTTTTACATTTAACCGGTGCTAAGGGTCATAATTTACAAAATGTCAGCGTAGAAATTCCGGTAGGCATGTTTGTCTGTGTCACCGGTGTATCGGGCTCTGGAAAATCCACCTTGATCAACCATACTTTGGCTTTAGCCGCCGCCGGAAATTTACAAAATGCCCATGCGGCACCTCTATCGTACGATCATTTAACCGGCTTAGAGTGGTTTGATAAAGTCATACAAATTAACCAGTCCCCCATTGGTCGAACTCCTAGAAGTAACCCGGCGACCTACACCGATATTATGAAACATATCCGAGATTTGTTTGCACAAACCGAACAAGCCAGAGAAAGGGGTTATCAACCCGGGCGTTTTTCATTTAATGTAGCTGGTGGAAGATGCGAAGCCTGTCAAGGTGAAGGTCTTATCAAAGTTGAAATGCACTATATGTCTGATGTTTACATTAAATGTGAAGTTTGTCAGGGAACTCGATACAACGCCGAAACCTTACAAGTTCAATTTAAACATTTAAATATTTCGCAAGTTTTAGATCTCACGGTGGATGAAGCGTTCCATTTCTTTCAAGCAGTACCTATCCTCAAAAGAAAAATTAAAACGCTGGTCGATGTAGGTATGGGGTATGTAAAATTAGGCCAATCTGCCACGACCTTATCCGGAGGAGAGGCCCAAAGAGTCAAACTCGCTTTAGAACTGTCTAAGCCCGATACGGGCAGAACTCTGTATTTTTTGGATGAGCCAACTACAGGCTTACATTTTTACGACATAGACCTATTGCTAAAGATTTTACACCGACTGGTCGACAATGGAAACACGGTCGTGGTCATTGAACACAATTTGGATGTGATTAAAACCGCCGACTGGATCATTGACATGGGTCCAGAAGGAGGCAGTGGAGGCGGAAAGGTTTTGTTTTGTGGCAGACCCCGCGATTTGACTCTATGTCAAGAAAGTTACACTGGGAAATATTTAAAACCCCTTTTTGCTGAAGAAACTTCCCCCATCGTCCAAGGAATTTAGATTCATGCAGTAAGACTGTTGCACCATCGGCTGGTGCCGCTCGGTGAGCTGTCAAAGTACCAGGCTGGAGCAGTCGCCCCCAGCTTCATGGTTGTCAAATGAGTTATGCGACTCCTAGGCTCTTATCGTTCGCTAAGGTTTGACAGTTTATTAAGTGCCCAACCTGCCATAACCATGCCCCAAGTAGCGGTAACGCTGACCGTTGAACCATAAGCTTGACAATTTAACCCCGAGCTGTTCCTAGGTAGCGTGGTCGCATCCAAGGGTGTAATCGCTTCCTTACTAAATACACAATCAACGCCAAAGGGTTGGGTCTAAACGACTCCCGTCTTGCGCAATTTGGTGCGTAAGCTAGCCAATAGTTTATCACCATGCACCTTAGACAAATCAGCCACCTCCACCAATTCTGGAAACTTTCTGGCACCAGCGGCACCGGCTACTATGCTTGGTATATGGTGCTGGATAGCCCAATGCGCCAAGGTACATTTAGCTGAGGTTTGGTCGCAAGCGTCCAATAAAATATCGATGGGAGTTGGGATTTTAGTAAGCAAGTCCAACCAATTGTCAATCCTTACAAAGTCATCGATGAGAGTCACCTGAATATCTGGATCAATCGCTAAAATACGCTGTTGCATAACCACTACCTTGGCCATGCCTAAAGTAGTTTCTAGTGCATGGATTTGTCTATTGATATTGGATTCTGTAACGATATCTAGATCAATCAAAGTCAAATTTCCAACGCCACTGCGTGCCAAAGCCTCAACTGCCCACGACCCAACACCACCTATGCCGACGATGACACAATGTGCCCGCCTTATGGCATGCCAATTTTGTTGACCATAGACTTTGGCAACCCCTAGATATTTTCTTGGAACGGCAGATTCCATAATTAGCCTGAACGCATGAGGTACCAATCTAAATAACGAAAAGCCAAGCCAGCTCCTACCACCATACCTACAGTACTACTTAAAGCGTTGAGCGACAAGGTGGATAATCCACTCAAACCCTCCCCAATGGTACAACCCAAAGCCAAAACTCCCCCCAGCCCCATCATGCTGGCACCCAGTAAATGATGAATTAAATCTCTGAGCTGGGTAAATCCCTCCCAGCGAAAAGATTGGTCTTGCTTATGTGCTATCCACGAGCCTCCAACAACACCCAATACACCAACCATCCCGAGACTCACCACTTGCCCATTCTTACTGTAAAATTGTAACCAATCTAGCCAACCCGCCAAGGGAGCGATAAAAGTAAAATTTTCCATTTTTCCAGAACGACTGGCTACAAAAAATGGCTCTAGAGTAACTTTATGCTCAGAAATATAAGCTACATTTCCAGTGATATACCACATAGCCACTATCAGCAGTCCAATCAAAAAGCCCGGATAGGTAGTACGCCAAAAATGACGCGACAGTCTCAGTTTAATCCCGAAAATAAGCCCCATACCGAGAATCAACCCCAATGCAACTTGCATGGCATCCGTTAGATCTGGAGAAGAAAATAAGTTCGCTAAAAAAGCTCCTAAGCCAGCGTGCATGCCTACAGAAATTCTAACGCTATCTAAGTATTCAACTTTAAAGCGCGACAACACTCCTTGCATAGCCATCAAAGCAAAAATACTCAATACCACCAATACCACCAAAGCTTTGAGACTACCACCCCCGAGTCTGAGTAAAGATTTATTCGGACATCCAGAGGTCAAAACCATGCCAAACCCCAAAATCATCCCACCCAGAAGGGTAGATAACCACATCCATTGTAAAGTCAAATAAAAAGCTTGTCTCCCTGGTATTTGCTGCATGATACTCAGCAACGCGTAACCCACCATACTCACCCCAATAGCGACCATCCACTGTAAAAATCGCGAGGACTCTTGCACATGGCGCCAATCGCTAAGCGCGCCCATAATGCAAAAATTTTTTTTCTGAGCAATATAGCCAAACGCCAAGGCTAAAATAAGAACCAAACCCAATACTCCGTAGTAAGTTCCTAATAACCCTCCTTCAGTATATAAATTCATACCGCTATTTCAATGTGCGTAAGCGCTCTTGAGCTAATTTTGCAGATTCTGATTGTGGGTAAGTGTCCACCAATTCAATCAGTAATTTTTTACTAGCCTTTAAGTCTTTGATTTCTGAATAAGCATTGGCTAAAGTGAGTAAGACTTCAGGTGCCCGTGAATTGTTGGGATAAGTCTGCAAAAAAAGGCGTAATTCATCGACGCTGGTTTTATAGTCCTTGATGGCGTAACGGGCATTGGCACGCCAAAACTGACTTTGCACTGCATAACCACTTCTGGGGTATTTATGCAATAATTCACTAAAGGCATAAATCGATTCGCTATATTTGCTGTTGCGGAAATATTCAAGGGCCAATTCAAAAAGCCTTTTTTCATCTAGCTCAGCGTTAAATTCGACTCCATCGAGTAGCACCTTTTGAGGTTCTAACTTTCGCACCCTGTCCTGCACAGATTTATCAAGCAAGGCTAAATTTTTTTGCAACTCAGCATAAGAGTAGTTAAATCGCTCTAGTTCTCCTCTTAATTGCTGAACCTCGCGACGGTCTTTATCCATCGAGGTTTGACTACTTATCAAGGCAATGCCCAATTGATCGATTTGTTTTTGCAACTTATCGAGGTCTTCTCTAATCCGCACAGAACCCTCTAATAATTGTTGAGAGCTGTTGTTTTGTTGCACCCTCTGTTGTTGTAACTGAGATATTTCTAAGCGCATGGACTCTACCGTTTTGCGCAAATCTAAAATTGCCAACCGAGCTTCATCATCAGAAAATAAAGCCGCGTGTGCTAGTTGCCCAGCAAACAGCAAAATAATCCCTAAAATTTTAACCATAGCTATTTGATCAACAATTCTACACGACGATTTTTAGCGTGATCAGCTTCTTCCAAACCCGGATTCGCCAAAGTCTCTTTACCGTAACTAATCGTTTCAACTTGGTTCGCTGAAATTCCTAAAATCATTAAGGCTTGTTTCACATTGTCTGCGCGTTTTTGCCCTAAGGTCAGGTTATATTCTCGCGTCCCACGGACATCCGTATGACCGGCTAAGACAAATTGATTCTGTTTGTTTTGCAAAATATATTTGGCTT
>JASGCH010000064.1 GCA_030054245.1 Gammaproteobacteria bacterium
GGTCGATAATATTACTGAAAAGCACCTATGTTGTGGTTCTGCGGGTACTTATTCTATATTTCAGCCTGATATTGCTGAGCAATTGCGTGATCGCAAATTACGCCACTTAAATGCTCATCAACCTGAGCTTATACTGAGCGCCAACATTGGTTGTATCCAGCATTTACAGAGTGCCACCCAGATCCCGGTGCTACATTGGATAGAGTATCTGGCACAACTTACAGAAAATGCCCACTAAGTCAGGAAAATTTTTAACATTTTAAGATCATTGCACCACCGTATTCACCGCTGACTGCACTTTCGAATGACTGCGTTAGGTGGTGCAACAGTTTTATTGATAGGAAAAACGGAGTATTCATATGTTGACCATAAAAGTGTTTCATTTATTATTAGCGATATCGTGGTTCGCTGGACTTTTTTATTTACCTAGAATATTGGTAAATTTAGGTCAGGTTTTAGGCAATTCAGATCAGAATCCATCCGGCAATCAGCTTACAGATCAATCTGAGGCGGTTTCGCGGCAACTGGTCAAGATGGCTAAAAGCTTGCTAAAATTTATGAACTTATTGATGGTGGGTACCATTATTTTGGGTGTGGAATTAACTTATTTGTATTATCAACAAAATCCAGAGTTGTTGCGTTATGGCTGGTTTCATATAAAAATTTTTATGCTGATTTGCTTGGTAGGTTATCAACATTATTGCCAATATTTGCTGAAAAATTTGGAAAATAAAACTCTAATAAAAAGCCAAACTTGGCTTAGGGTATTTAACGAAATACCGGTATTTTTATTATTGATTATATTGTCTATGGTTATCATCCAACCAAAATCGGCTGAGCAGTATGTAACGATCTTTGGAGCGGTGTTGTTTTTGATTATTTTTGGCGCTCTGGTTTTGATCATTTTGCGTACCGATAAGAGACACAGCTGATATTGAAAGAATGTTCACTCTCGAGGTCATCGTGGCGTCTCAAATGATGGTGTTA
The DNA here is from genome assembly GCA_030054245.1 of Gammaproteobacteria bacterium. Classification (GTDB taxonomy): domain Bacteria; phylum Pseudomonadota; class Gammaproteobacteria; order Burkholderiales; family Burkholderiaceae_C; genus JASGCH01. Next base: position 988 of record JASGCH010000064.1, read on the forward strand.
TGCGATTCACCATCCTAGATGAATACTTTATTAGTTCCACTGGTTGCGTGGTGTGCGGAAGCCTTGTTATGATGACAGTTCAGCGCGGTTGTGCAACGGTTGCGTGTATGTTTTGATTTTGGGAGTTATAATGCGTTGATGTTAGGTTTCTTTGGAATTTTTTTGTATTTTCGGGAGAATAAAAGTGAAAAACTTTAAGTGTAGCACTAGTCACTTGGTGATTCAGGTTAGCGTGGTGTCGGTATTGCTGTTGCATCTTCAAGTACAAGCCCAAGAATGGGCGCGCGTTATTTCGTCAGTACCGATTTACCAAGCGGTGGCCGTTGACAGACCCGTATGTGCGGATACTGCTGTGGAAACTCAGCAACCCAATTCGGGTGTTGGCGCTTTTGTTGGAGCTATTGCGGGAGGGTTGTTTGGTAGCGGGCTAGCTAATAGCTCAGGAGGTTCTGGAGCCGCGGGAGCTGCTTTGGGTGCTATTGGGGGAGCCTTGTTGGGGGATAAAGCTGAAAGCCATAGTAACCCTACAAAGTTACGCACAGTTAGACAATGTCAGCATCGAATCACCCACGAAAATAGAGTAAGTTCCTATCAGGTGATATATGAGTACGGTGGAAAACAGTTTAATGCTATAATGCCCTATCCACCGGGGCAGTATTTACAGATTCAAATAACGCCTGTTTTACCTCCTCCAGTGGCTGTGCCTGTAACGCTTCCGCCGCCCATGCCGCCCCCCGTGCTACCAGCTACCATGCCACTGCAAATAGTCCCAACTCCGCAACCAGGTGGTTAGGATCTTTGGAGTTAGGTCTCTATCAGACCATTGCGCTATGGGTTGTCATAATTAAAAGGCATAGCATAGTGTAATCTTTGGAATGGTACAGAAGATTCATCCAGAAGTAAGACTGTTGCACCATCGGCTGGTGTCGCTCGGTGAGCTGTCAAAGTACAAGGCTTCCGTACATCACGCAACCAGCGGAATTTACTGGGGTGATCATGCGCTGGTGAGTACCGCATAACGCAGTAATTTGACAACCGCGGCACCAGCCGATGGTGCAACAGTTTTAAGTTAGCCGCATACGCACTCATTTAGCAGTGAACCTAAGGATGCCTAAGGATGCATTAGTCTTGTGCAAATGGATGCTATCGGCGGTTTGCTAAAATTACTTCCGGATGATTGGCCAAACTGGTGGTATAATACCGTTGGTTGGTTGCTAAGTTGAGATTGCTACAACCATCTGAAAATGGGATGCATGGGATAGTTTTAGAAGTTTGAATTAAAGTTTTAAGCTAAAGTTGTTTGTTTATTTTTACATTTGTCGATGCCAACTATTAATCAATTGATCCGCCATGGACGCAATACCAAAAAAACCAAGTCTAAAAGTCCAGCCTTGGAAGAATGCCCGCAACGCCGGGGGGTATGCACTAGGGTTTACACAACCACTCCTAAAAAACCAAATTCGGCCTTGCGTAAAGTGGCTAAAGTGCGTTTGACCAATGGATATGAGGTTATCTCGTATATTGGTGGGGAAGGTCATAATTTACAAGAACACTCCGTGGTGTTGATTCGAGGTGGGCGGGTGAAGGATTTACCTGGAGTCAGGTATCACATAGTCAGGGGTTCCTTTGATTTGCAAGGGGTCAAGAATAGGAAGCAGTCCCGTTCTAAGTATGGAGCCAAAAAACCTAAAGCTAAATAAGATGAGGAGAAATTAATATGCCAAGAAGACGCGAAGTACCAAAACGAGATATATTACCAGACCCAAAATTTGGTAGTATTGAGTTGTCTAAATTTATCAATGTTGTCATGGAGAGCGGTAAAAAAGCCGTTGCTGAAAGAATAGTCTATGGTGCATTTGATGTGATTGAAAAAAAGGGGAGCAATCAAGCATTGGATGTGTTTAATTTGGCAATTGGCAATGTGAAGCCAATTGTAGAAGTTAGATCTAGGCGAGTGGGTGGTGCCAACTACCAAGTACCTTCTGAAGTAAGACCTGTTCGTAGGTTAGCTTTGGCGATGCGCTGGCTAAAGGATTCCGCGCGTAAAAGGGGGGAAAAATCGATGGCGGTTAGATTAGCCAATGAATTGTTTGAAGCCTCAGAGAATCGAGGGGGAGCGATAAAAAAGCGTGAAGAAGTTCACCGAATGGCCGAAGCCAACCGAGCGTTTTCACATTTTAGGTTCTAAAAAACTGAACCTTGGTTTTTTTAATGGGTATATCTGGTTGATTCCTTGATAGAACGCTTCACATCGATCTGTCAGAGGTGAAGCACGAGCGAAATGCTAGGGTTTTATGAGTTCATTCGCAGGTATTCCGACCTAGAAGATCGTTGTTCCCCACCGGAAGATACTGCATAAGTAGCAGATCAAAGCATGCAATTTGCGGAATTTACTAAGAAGTTTGCATAGCCTAGAGAGCTGTTAGAGCGCTTGTTGGTTTCGCATATTGAGTATGTGCGAGACTAGCGAACGGAGGGGTTGCCGCGGCACCAGCCGATGGTGCAAAGGTCTTGTATAGATAACTGTTAAAAGAGTTGAAGATGGAAATTATTCTAAGTATAAGTATAAAAATTGGTCGAAGAAAGTTTTAAATGTCAAGAAAAACACCTATTGATAGATATAGAAATATCGGAATTTCAGCACATATCGATGCTGGAAAAACCACTACCACTGAAAGAATTTTGTTTTACACCGGGATAAATCACAAAATTGGCGAGGTACACGATGGTGCCGCCACTATGGATTGGATGGAACAAGAGCAGGAAAGAGGAATCACCATTACTTCGGCGGCAACTACTTGTTTTTGGAAAGGCATGGATATGTCTTATCCGGAACATAGGTTTAACATTATAGATACTCCGGGGCATGTGGATTTTACCATCGAGGTAGAACGATCTATGCGAGTTTTGGATGGTGCCTGTATGGTTTATTGTGCCGTAGGTGGAGTACAACCTCAATCCGAAACAGTATGGCGACAGGCTACTAAATACAAAGTTCCAAGATTGGCGTTTGTTAACAAAATGGATCGTGTGGGGGCTAATTTTTACAAAGTTATCGACCAAATGAAGGCACGATTGCGTGCCAACCCAGTGCCAATAGTTATCCCCATTGGAGCAGAAGATCATTTTGTTGGGGTCATCGACTTGGTTAAAATGCAGGCTATTTATTGGGATGATGAGTCACAAGGAATGAAATTTACTTATGCTGAAGTACCGGCTGATTTATTAGAACAAGCCAAAAAATGGCGAGAACAGATGGTGGAAGCCGCGGCAGAAGCAGATGAAAATTTAATGAATGCTTATCTTGAAACAGGTGATCTGTCTGAATCTGATATAAAAAAGGGCTTAAGGCTAAGGACCATTGCTACTGAGATTCAGCCGGTTTTGTGTGGTACGGCCTTCAAAAACAAGGGTGTGCAAAAAATGTTAGACGCGGTGATTGACTATTTGCCTTCACCGATAGACATTCCTCCAGTTTCTGGATTGAATGAGAATGAGAAAGAGATTTTTAGAAAGGCTAGCGATAGCGAAAAATTTAGTGCCTTGGCGTTTAAACTTATGACCGACCCATTTGTCGGGCAATTGACATTTGTGCGAGTCTATTCAGGGATATTGAGCAAAGGTGATACCGTTTATAACCCTATAAAGGGGCGTAAAGAAAGAATAGGTCGAATTGTTCAGATGCATGCCAATAACCGAGCGGAAATAGAAGAAATTTGTGCCGGTGATATCGCGGCTTGCGTAGGCTTAAAAGAGGTAACAACGGGAGAAACCTTGTGCGATCCTAATGCTATTATTACGCTAGAGCGTATGATTTTCCCCGAGCCGGTGATATCACAAGCGGTTGAACCAAAAACCAAAGTTGATCAAGAAAAAATGGGGTTTGCCTTACAAAGACTAGCGTCAGAAGATCCTTCTTTTCGCGTTAAAACCGATGAGGAATCTGGGCAAACGATTATTTCAGGGATGGGAGAATTACACCTTGAAATTATTGTCGATCGTATGAAGAGAGAATTTGGTGTCGAAGCCAATGTGGGTAAACCGCAGGTTGCCTACCGAGAAACGGTGCGTAAACTGGTATCCGATGTTGAGGGTAAATTTATTCGTCAATCAGGTGGTAGAGGTCAGTACGGTCATGTGGTATTTACTCTTGAACCTCAGGAAGCTGGAAAAGGTTATGAGTTTGTTGATCAAATTAAGGGTGGAGTGGTCCCCAAGGAGTATATACCTGCTGTGCAAAAGGGGGTAGATGAAGCTTTGCACACTGGAGTGCTGGCGGGTTATCCGGTGGTTGATGTTAAAGTTACACTTACTTTTGGATCATACCATGAAGTAGATTCTTCTGAGCAAGCATTTCGTATGGCTGCTATTTTTGCTTTTAAAGATGCGGCTAGGAAAGCTAACCCAGTTATTTTAGAGCCTATGATGGCCGTTGAGGTAGAGACTCCAGAAGATTATGCTGGCAGTGTGATGGGGGATTTAGCGAGTCGACGGGGGATGGTTCAAGGTATGGAAGATATGCCAGGTGGAGGCAAAGCGATTCGAGCTGAGGTACCTCTAGCCGAAATGTTTGGTTATTCAACTACTCTACGGTCAATGTCTCAAGGCCGAGCTACTTACACTATGGAGTTTAAACATTATGCTGAAGCTCCTAGGAGTGTAGCTGATTTAATTGTAGCGGCAAGAAGCAAATAGCAATTTTTTACTTATTTTATAGGAATTTGAATTATGGCGAAAAGTAAATTTGAGAGGACGAAACCGCATGTCAATGTAGGTACTATAGGGCATGTGGATCATGGGAAGACGACGCTGACGGCGGCGATGACGACCATTTTAGCGTCTAAGTTCGGTGGGGTAGCTAAGGCGTACGATGAGATTGACGCGGCACCAGAAGAGAAAGCCCGTGGAATAACCATCAATACGGCTCATGTGGAGTATGAAACGGCGAATAGGCACTATGCCCATGTGGATTGCCCTGGGCATGCTGACTATGTGAAGAACATGATTACTGGAGCGGCCCAGATGGATGGTGCGATTTTGGTGTGTTCGGCGGCAGATGGACCGATGCCACAAACGCGAGAGCATATTGTGTTGGCGCGCCAAGTAGGGGTGCCTTACATTGTGGTATTTTTGAACAAATGTGATATGGTTGACGATGAGGAGTTGCTGGAATTGGTAGAATTGGAAGTGCGGGAGTTGTTGACGCGCTACGGTTTTCCTGGTGACGATACGCCCATCATCAAGGGGTCGGCAAAATTGGCGATGGAAGGTGATAAGGGTCCGATGGGAGAGGGTGCGTTGCTGGAATTGGCGGCGGCTTTGGATAGCTACATACCGACCCCGAAGCGTGCCATTGATGGGGCCTTTTTGATGCCGGTAGAAGATGTTTTTTCGATATCTGGTCGCGGTACGGTGGTGACTGGACGGATAGAGCGTGGGGTGGTGAAGGTAGGGGAAGAGGTAGAGATAGTTGGGATTCGGGACACACAAAAGACGATATGTACTGGGGTAGAGATGTTCAGGAAGTTGTTGGACGAAGGTCAAGCTGGAGATAATGTAGGGATATTGTTGAGAGGTACCAAGCGAGAAGATGTAGAGCGGGGTCAGGTGTTGTGTAAGCCGGGGTCGATAAAGCCACATACGCACTTTCAAGCGGAAGTATATGTATTGGGTAAGGAGGAGGGAGGGAGGCATACGCCGTTTTTTAGCAATTACCGTCCCCAGTTTTATTTTCGTACTACGGATGTAACGGGAGCCATAGAATTGCCAGAAGGCAAGGAAATGGTTATGCCGGGAGACAATGTAGCGATTACGGTAAAATTGATCAATCCCATTGCGATGGAAGAGGGGCTGAGGTTTGCTATCCGAGAAGGAGGGCGAACGGTGGGAGCTGGGGTGGTGTCTAAAGTCATTGCATAACTTAGTGTTGATGTATAATGACGAATTTTCCAGATGTTACAACCATGAATAGGTGTGGTTTATGACCATCTAAACGATTTAGCTCATAATGAACTTATTCATGCAAAAACGCTATTTTAGGGGTATAGCTCAATTAGGCAGAGCGTCGGTCTCCAAAACCGAAGGTTGGGGGTTCGATTCCCTCTGCCCCT
>JASGCH010000065.1 GCA_030054245.1 Gammaproteobacteria bacterium
CGACCGATTCAACGAGGTCTCCGATCCAAAACTGTACGACCTATACTTTGTCTAGTGGGATTATCAATGGTACAGAACCGGCAACCCAATTGAATTATAATAAATTAATATTTGCTGGCGATTATTATCCAACCCCTGCGGTGCATCGCTACTGGGGGCAGACCGTGTATGACTTTATGCGCAGTTTAGGTGGATGGTGAGCCTCGCTTTCATTTTTGCAAGTTACAAGATTTACTCGGTAAATTCATCACTCCAACAAGACCTTTGTACAAGCATGAGTTACCCAATTTACAAGGCTGGAGTTCGCATCCAACTAGGTTTATCTGGGGTGAACCACATAACGCAGTAATTTGATAGTGCAGTCTGCTTTGAAACAGAGGGCGCAAGGGTATTTTCAGGGTAGGTGCACACTATAGAGGGTAGCATGAAAAAATTTTGGCGGTATCGGTGGTATCTTGGGTTCACCATCTTGGGTTTTTTAGCTTGGTGGGCTTACCATGAATATGTGGAGATTGGACTAGGTAAAGTAGAGAAAGCCACCGCGCTTCCCTCTCGTATCCCCTTGGTTACTACAGAAAAAGTCGAAAAAAAAGACATACGAATAATCCTCGATGTTCCTGCCGTAGTCCAACCCTTTGCTACGGTAGTGGTGCGTTCTAAAATCGATGCGCAAGTGCAAGAATTACATTTTTCTGAAGGGCAAGCGGTAAAAAAAGGACAAGTCCTGGCCATGCTAGACCGCCGGGCACCCGAATTATTGTTAAAACAAGCACAGGCACAATTAGACAAAAGTTTGAGTACGCTACAACAAGCTAAAACAGATTTTAATCGTGCCCAAGCGTTGTTAAAATTAGATGCTGTAGCCCAACAACCAGTTGAAACGCTTGCTACCACGGTGAAACAATTAGAAGCTAGTGTGCAAAGTGATACCAGTGCACTAGACATGGCTAAGTTACAATTGTCTTATACAACAGTAGAAGCTCCTATATCAGGGACGCTAGGTTTGCGCCAAGTAGAAGTGGGCCAAATGGCAAAATCTACAGATGTCAATGGCATCGTGACTATTAACCAATCACAAGCACTACAACTTATTTTTGCGTTACCAGATCGTTATGCCACTTTAATAAAGAATAAATTAGCTTCTAATGAAAAAATACCAGTTTTAGTCCTAGGCGAAGGCGAAAAACCCAATATAATCACCAAAGGTCTCATCAACAGCCTAGACAATAGTATTGATACGACGACTGGTACTTTGCGGGTAAAGGCTCTGATCAACAATAAGGAAAATACATTTTATGCCAATCAATTTGTGCGCGTTAAAGTGATTGTAGATACTTTAAAGCAACAATTGGTTGTCCCCATGATGACCATTCAAAGGTCTCATCAAGGTGCATATATTTTGCGTTTAGACCAAGAGAATACGGCGCATATTGTGCCAGTTATTGCTAAAAACATAGAGGGACGCAGTCAAGTGATTGAGGTGCTAAAGGGCGAACTCAAAGAGGGCGATGAAATTATTAGTCGAGGAGGAGATCGAATTAGGGACAAGACGAAGGTACAAGTGCGTAATTTACCTAGTGAAAAATCCTCCACCAACGCCACCAATACACCATGAGAGGGTCGAGTTGGTTTATTGATAGACCAGTGGCCACTACCCTATTAATGCTTGCTTTGATGCTAGGGGGGCTTTTGGCTTTCAAACTACTGCCTTTAGCTTCTTTACCTCAGGTTGAATATCCAACCATCCAAGTGCAGACCCTCTACCCTGGTGCAAACGCAGATTTAATAGCCAATATAGTTACTTCTCCGCTAGAAAGACAATTAGGTCAAATGCCAGGTTTAGAGCAGATGGACTCTATGAGCGATTACGGAATTGTCACCATTTCCTTGCGGTTTAGTTTTGCCATCAGCCTAGAAACGGCACAACAACAAGTGCAGGCGGCGATTTCCGCGACCAGTTTGCCAGCCGACGCCATTACGACCTACAACAAGGTAAATCCAGCGGACTTGCCGATCATGACTTTAGCGGTTAGTTCAGATTCTTTTCCATTGACGACTTTACACGATATGGTGGACAATCGTGTGTTACCCAAATTGTCTCAAGTGCGTGGTGTCGGATTGGTCAGCATTATCGGAGGTCGCAAGCCTGCGGTGCGGGTGACCGTGGATGTCTCGCGTTTGGCGGTGCATGGGCTCTCGCTGAATGATGTACGCAACAAAATTATACAAAATCACCTCACTCGTCCGAAAGGTGTTTTCGATGGTCCTTGGAAATCAACTGGTATTGACGCCAACGACCAACTTTTGAGTGAAGACGAATTTGCACAGATTATTTTGTCCGCCAAAGATGAACGATTGCTACGATTGCAAGATGTGGCTCATATTCAAAAGGAGGCCGAAAATACTTCTTTGGTGGCTTGGGCGAATCATCAAGAAGCGATTCTTATTTCTATAATGCGTCAACCCAATAGCAATGTCATAGAAACCGTAGAGCACATTCAGAGTTTATTACCACAGTTGCGTGATACCTTGCCGTATTCTGTGGACATACGATCATTGAACGAACGCACCAAAACCATAAGAGAGGCTATATCTTCAGTGCAAAAAGAATTGCTTACCGCCATTTTATTGGTAGTTTTAGCGATGTTCATTTTTTTACGCAAGCTGTCCACGACTTTGATTCCGAGTGTGACGGTGCCTTTGTCTTTAGTAGGAACCTTCGTATTGATGTATTGGGCTGGATTTTCTATTAACAATTTGACGCTGATGGCCATGACCATTGCAACGGGCTTTGTGGTTGATGATGCTATCGTCATGATAGAAAACATTACTCGTCATCAGGAAGCCGGCCGGTCGGTGAAGGAAGCCGCTATGAAGGGTGCCAGAGAAATTACCTTTACCATTATTTCTTTGACCATTTCTTTATTGGCAGTATTTATCCCGGTGTTATTTTTAGGAGGATTGGTTGGACGGTTATTTCATGAATTTGCCTTAACTTTAAGCTACGCCATCCTTATTTCAGCCGTCATATCATTGTCGTTAACTCCTATGATGTGTGCCTATATGTTAAGTAGTACACAGCGAACGACGGTATTGGAGTCGCCTCATTTTTGGCATACCCTGGTTTCTCGGTACGAAAAAAGCTTGTCGATCGTGCTAAGTTTTCCAAAAACGGTTTTTGGTATTTTTCTGTTAAGCATTGTCGCTACGGGTATATTGTTCTGGAAATTACCTAAAGGATTGTTTCCACTTCAGAACACGGGAGTTATACAGGTATTTACTCATTTTCCAGGAAGTTCTTCCTTTGCCAATGCCAAACAACAACAAGTGAAAATTAACGAAATGTTGCTACAAGTCCCCCATACGACCAGCTTGGCGTCTTCTTTAGGGGTTGATAGGCAAGGAGGATCAACCCAAATAGGCCGAATTTTAATGACGGTAGAGGATAATGCGCATACTACTTGGCAACAAACGATACAACGATACCGTAGCGTATTAGCCGAGGTACCCGGGGTTGATTCTTTTGTTTTACCGGCACGAGATTTAACTTTAGAAACCCGTTCAATTACGGCCTCCCCTTTTATTTTGCGTTTAATGGGGAATGATATACAAGCAATAGAAAAAGTCGCCCAAGCTTTGTGGCTACCATTGGGTTTACGCCCAGAGTTAAACCAGGTTCACATCGATTACCAACCCACTGGGTTGGTCGCACAAATCACCATTGACAGAGAAGCAACAGCTAGATACAAAGTCAAAGTCAGCGATATAGATGAGGTGTTGTATAACGCCATGGGGCAAAGGTCGGTGGCTTCTATTTATGCTCCAAGCAACCAGTATTCAGTTATTTTGAGTGCAAAACCTGAAAATTTTACCACCCCTGATCAACTCAAAAATCTCTATGTAAACAATGCTGGCGGATCACTGGTTCCGCTGGCATCCATGATCGATATCAAAGAGATCAACCGCAGTAATGTGGTTCAGCGCAGAGATCAATATCCCGCCATAACCTTATCATTTAATTTATCACCCGGGTATAGTTTAAATCAAGGAGTGGAGTTAATTCAAGATGAAATTGCCAATTTACGCGTGCAGGGAAATTGGCCTTTAGGGGTGGATTATCAATTTGAAGGTGAGGCAGCGGAGTTTGTTACCACTCATACACAGACGATTTGGTTGTTGGTAGCGGCAGTTGTGGTGATGTATTTGGTATTAGGCATTTTGTATGAAAGTTATATACATCCGCTGACCATTTTATCTACACTACCATCAGCAAGTCTGGGGGGGCTAATAGCCTTATTTATGACGCACACTCAATTGGACCTATTGTCTGTCATTGCCCTCATTTTATTGATAGGGATAGTCAAGAAGAACGGCATCATGATCGTTGATTTTGCCCTACAAGCCCAGAGAGATGAAGGACTATCTCCGAAGCAAGCGGTGATCCAAGCGTGTTGTATCAGGTTGCGCCCGATTTTAATGACTACTTTTTGTGCTTTGTTTGCCGCCATTCCTTTAGCTTGGGGTGGTTCCGCAGGAAGTGAATTGCGTCAACCTATAGGGGTTACTTTGATTGGGGGGTTGATATTAAGTCAAATTTTAACGCTTTACTCTACCCCGGTGATTTACCTTATCTTGTCAAAATATAGTAAAATTTAAGACTATTGGACAACCCAGAGCTGTTAATTACAAGGTGGGGTTCGCTCCCAGCAGAATTTACGAGAGGGGACATTTGCTTCCTAGTTTAAGAGGCAAAGGTCTTTTTTAAGAGAGTCTTATCATTATGCGCTACATATCTACACGAAATACAGAAAAACAGTTTGGGTTTTCTGAAGTCATTCTTAGCGGGTTGGCGTCAGATGGTGGGCTTTATATACCCACACATTACCCTAAAATTTCAAACCATCAATTAGACCACTGGCGAGAAATCTACACGCAAGAAGGGTATGCCGAGTTGGCGTTTGCTATCGGACGCTTGTATATTGATGATATTCCCTTAGATGATTTAAGGCAGATTTTTCGCCAAACTTATACACAAGAAATTTTTGGGCATCCGCTGATTACCCCAGTGCGTCAACTCAACTCGCACATTAGTTTGGTGGGTTTATCTGGAGGACCTACTTTATCCTTTAAAGACTTGGCTTTGCAATTTTTGGGGAATTTATTTGCCTATCATCTTCAGAAAAGAGGTTCTTATTTAACTATTTTGGGCGCAACTTCAGGAGATACTGGCAGTGCCGCTGAGTATGCCTTGAGAGGGAAGGGCTGTTTACAAGTGGTTATGTTAAGCCCTGAAGGTCGGATGAGCCCTTTCCAACAAAGGCAGATGTACACCTTACAAGACGCCAATGTGCATAACTTAGTTTATAAAGGTGTATTTGACGATTGCCAAGATGTGGTTAAAGCCATCAACGCGGACATTGATTTTAAACAGACCTACCACATAGGGGCGGTTAATTCTATTAATTGGGCTCGCATTTTAGCACAGGTGGTCTATTATTTTGCAAGTTACTTTCAAGTAGGCAAACCACTCAGTTATTGTGTTCCAAGCGGCAATTTTGGCAATGTTTTAGCTGGGCATATCGCTCGAGAAATGGGTTTACCCATCCACAAACTGATTGTTGCAACCAATGAAAATGATGTGTTACACGAATTTATTTCTCAAGGGAAATATACCCCTAGATCGGCGGTCAACACCTACGCAACATCGAGCCCTTCTATGGATATATCCAAAGCCAGCAACTTCGAGAGATTGGCGTTTCAGTTATTGGATGGCGATGGACGACAAATTCAAGACATTTTTAGTCAAGGCCGGCCTGTATTAGATATTTTTAATCACAAAGCTTTTTTACGGCTCACCCAAGATTTTGCTTTTGCCAGCGGCAAAAGTACCCACGGTGAACGCTTAAAAACCATAGAGCGGTGTTACCGAGAGCATGGGCAACTGATTGACCCACACACCGCCGACGGGGTTAGGGTTGCTGAACAGTTTATCGAAGACGGCATCCCAATGTTGGTGTTAGAGACTGCTTTGCCGGCAAAATTTAGCGATACTATCCAACAAGCTTTAGGGTTTGTTCCCGCAGATATTCTAGACGACCAAGGATTGGCACAATTGCCCCAAAAATTTTTTTCAGTGGGGTCGCAACAAGAGGTGATGCAGTATATTGCTCGTCAAAGACTTTAGGTCCTATCCAGCCACGGAAGATGGCGATTGGTTTCCTTCGCAAGACTGTTGCACCATCGGCTGGTGCCGCTAGGGGAGCTGTCATAATTACAAGGCTTGAGTTGCGCACAACCAGCGGAATGGGCGAAGATGTAAATGAGCTGGGAGCGGAAGCGCAATGGATAGCGCAACGAACTTAAGCACCTACATAACGCAGTAATTGGGCAGTGTAGCCGCGGCGCCAGCCGATGGTGCAACAGTCTTATATCAGCGAAAACGACCGGCACTATGAGGATTGGCGTTATTCGCAAGGTACGGTGTTACGCGACTTGCTGGCAGGCCAACACGATTATGTCATACAACCCATTGATTTGGCTGGAAATGTGGGTGTTCCGGCCTTCATTACGGTGAATTACCAACCCCCGACCGTCTCCGCCACAGCGATGGAGGAGACGGTCCCGGTTGGGTTAGACCTGTTTAGGGATTGGAGTTCCCTATTGTAAAACTACTGCGCCAGCCGTCGGTACAACAGTCTTATGATTATTTCCTTCCTCGTTCATGTGCAAGGGTCTTAGTTATGATGGTTTCTCTGGTTATCGATTATAATATACAATCCCATAGTCTAACTTTTTTTATTATTAGGATAAAAACATTTAATCTATCAATATAAAACTATCTAATACTATCTCATACTATCAGTAGCCTTAGAAAATTTTTTGATTCTCTCGCGGATCCCTTCATTATTTTCTAACACTCTTTATGGCTACAGCAACACAGATTAAATATACATTTTTGCAAGCGCAAAATAGCATTATAACCATTACCGATAGAATTACTTCGGCCAATGGGGTGAATATTCAAATTGCTGGTTCGAGTGCACCTGAACGGGTGTGGATAGGCAGTGGTTTAAGCAAGTCTTTG
>JASGCH010000066.1 GCA_030054245.1 Gammaproteobacteria bacterium
GGAAGCCCAATGGATAGTGCAACGAACTGCCAAACATACATAACGCAGTAATTTGGCAGTGCAGTCAGCGGCGTAACCGAGGTGCAAAGGTCTCCTTTTTTTATTTAACCAAGGAGAGTAAGTATGGCAGACCCACGAGCATTCATTAGTTTCGACTTCGATCACAACGAGAATGAGAAAAATCTTTTCGTTGGGCAATCAAAAAATTCAAAAACGCCGTTTTGCATTGAAGACTGGTCAGTCAAGTCGGCAATGCCTGAGTCACAGTGGGAATCTAAAGTTCAAGACAAGATCAACAAGTGCAACATGTTGATCGTTTTGGTCGGAAAAACCATGGCAAGCGCTATTGGCGTTGCCAAGGAAATAAAAATGGCAAAAGACCAAGATGTTCCCGTCTTTGGTGTTTACGTTGATGGATCAAATAGCTCTAGCAACTTACCTGATGGGCTTCAGCACAACAGAACTATCATCTGGCGCTGGGAAGAAATCGCTTCCGCTGTCAATCAAATGATGATTGAAGGGAAGAACAAAAAGTGAGAAAAGCACTCGTCGTCGGCATAAATGACTATCCATCGTCACCGCTCAACGGTTGCTTGAACGACGCAAACGCAATGAGCACCATACTGGAATCGCATGGTGATGGATCTCCGAATTTTGATGTTCGCCTTATGACAAGCCCAAGGGTGGCAGTGACGCGCCCCGTACTCAGGGAAGCCATTGAAAAGCTATTCGCTGGAGATTCAGATATGGCACTGCTCTATTTTTCTGGGCATGGGTACATTACAAGCACGGGGGGCTATCTCGTCACAACTGATGCTAAAAAGTATGACGAAGGCATATCAATGGATGATGTCTTAGATTTGGCAAATCAATCAAAGGCAAAAAACAAAGTAATTATTCTGGATTGTTGCCATTCCGGCGCCATGGGTACACCGAGCTCGGGAGCGGCCAAGATAGCGCAATTGTCCGAAGGGCTTTCGGTGCTTACTGCCAGCAGAGATTCAGAATACGCAGCAGAAATACTAGAATCGGGAGTTTTTACCTCTTTAGTTATCGATGCACTAAAAGGTGGTGCGGCGGATTTGCGCGGCAATATTACGCCAGGATCGCTTTACGCGTATGTGGATGAGGCTCTAGGCGCATGGGATCAACGCCCCATATTCAAAACAAATGTCACCAGCTTTGTGTCATTGCGTAAGCTAACACCGAAGGTTCCATTTGAGGTAATGCGCAGGATTACGCAGTACTTTAAAGAGCCAAGTTCTGAACACAAACTTGACCCGTCATATGAAGACACGGATATCCAAGCAAATTCTGCTAATGTGTTGATATTTAAGGATCTACAGAAACTTCAAAGTGTGGGACTCGTAGTTCCAGTTGACGCAGAGTTTATGTATTTTGCCGCCATAAATTCCAAATCATGCAGACTCACTGCTCTAGGTTATCAATACTGGCGCTTGGTAAATGAGAAAAAACTTTGATCTTTCGGGTGTTAAAACGCCTAACGAATAACGGGTAGGTAACGGGTAGGTCGCTAGCGAAGCCGTGACCTGATCCGTTTGTTGGACAAGTCCGGTGAAGTGGTGGTTATCTGAGGTTTTTTTGCCGGTGTAGATTGATCCTAGGTGTCGGGGCACGGCGAGGCGGTTGGGTCCTGGGGTGACAAGCACCTCCCGTGAATCGTTGCGTTGAGCGTCGCCCTATTAAGCTATTTCAAAGCCCTTGAAGCCATGTTTGGCCCTGACGGAAGGCGATTCAGAACCTCGACAAGACTGTTGCAAAGATAAAAAGGACTTGGGGAATTTTCTTACGCATATCGTCAAAATATGGTTCAATAAACCCAGATTACGAAGTAGAAAAAATGCTAGTTTATCGGTTAAAATTCAACTGCCTAGCGGTAAAAACTTTCAACTGTTAAATGCAAATTATCCTTTATAAATAAGTAGGTTACCCATTTATGGAAATGGGTAAGACTGTTGCACAACCCCTCACCGAGCGGCACCAGCCGATGGTGCAATAGTCTTTCAGCCTTCATGCCCATTGGCTTATCTCCAAAACCACTCTATCTTGAAACCCAAGCGGGTTTTCTTGCCTGTTTGACCTCGGGTGCCCATAAAATCTTTGATATGGCTTTGGACAAAAGTTTTTTCTTGGGTTTGACCTTCTTTGTCCAAACCAGATAAGGTGAAGCTATTGTCTACAGCAAGAATACCCAACAATTTTTCGTGGGTGGCTAATTTGATTAAGCGCTCACCTTTTCCGCCGTTGGTTAGGGTTTTTAATTCTGCCGTCGAGATGCCTAGAATTTTGGCGTCATCGGACAGGCATATCAAGCTGGTGGATGCTGAGTTTTTCAATAAGCAGGGGCGACAAAGTTGGTCGCCGGTGGCCAAGTTGATAAATTGTTTCCCTCCTTTGGTTTTGGTGCTTAAATGAGCTACTTGGGTGATAAATCCATAACCTGAAGTCGTCGCTAAGACGACGGCTTGGTCTGGGGCGGCGACAATAAAGTGGGTTAATTGGGCACCCGCTTCGACTTCAAACCAAGAAGTCAGTGGCTGACCGTCGGCACGCCATGGTGGCAATTGGTGTACAGGCAAGGAATAAACTTTCCCTACTGTCGAAAAAGCCACCAGCAGGTCTTGCGAGTGAGCATGGAAAACCCCGTAACCTCGATCGCCAATTTTAAAGTGGATGTCCGGTTGACTGGTTTTTTCCCAAGTGACTTGTCCTTGGGGGGGGGGGATACCTTGTAAGCCAACTTTGCATCGCACCCAACCTAGATGGGAAATGACGATGGTGTGATTTTCATCAGCCATGGAAACGAGGGCTTGCGGTTTGTTGTCAACGGCTACAGCTTCTATCAGGGTTCTTCTTGCATCGCCAAATTGCTGGCTGTCTTGTTGAATTTCACGGATGACCGATTGATGCAAAAGTTCTTTCTGCTCCAATAGGTGTTGTAGCTTGATGAGGTCTTCGCTTAAACTGGTTTGTTCTTTTTCTAATTTCAGAGTTTCTAGTTTAGCTAACTGGCGCAATTTTATTTCCAATATGTCTTCTGCTTGGGTTTCGGACAAATGGTAGCGCTTCATCAATTGGGTTTTAGGATCCCCTTGTTCTCGTATCAGTGCAATAACCTCATCTAGGTGTAACAATACCAATAAACGACCTTCTAGAATATGTAGTCGTTGCGCGTACTTTTGTTGAAAGTAGGTACAGCGACGAATGACCGTAGCTACGCGAAAGGCTAACCATTGTTGTAGAATTTCTTTCAGTGGCAAACACACCGGGTTACCTAAGCTATTGATAACGGTTAAGTTCATCGCTACGCTCACTTCTAGGCTGGTGGTTTGCAACAACAAGTCGGCGAGTAACCCCACTGGGGTGTTTTTACTTTTGGGCTCAAAGACCAAGCGCACTGAAGATTCTTTGGAGGATTCATCTCGTACGCTGGACAATATCTGTAGCAAAGAGGTTTTTAATTTTTGAGCTTCATTGTCACGAGATTTGGTGCTAAATTTGCTTTTAGGGTTGGTGATGGCGTCGATTTCTTGTAACACTTTTTGGGTGCTAACTCCAGGCGGTAACTCGAAAACCACCCATTGCCATTGACCTTGGGAGAGTGGTTCGACGCGGAATCGGGCACGGACTTTCATGGACCCCCGTCCGGTCGAGTAACATTTGTGGATATCTGACGGTTTGGAAATAATCTGCCCACCACCAGGGAAATCAGGTCCGGGCAGTAGGGTGAACAAAGTGTCCTCGTTTAGATCTGGGTTTTTGAGTAAGGCTACGCAGGCCTTGGCTACTTCAGTCAAATTATGACTGGGAATCTCAGTCGCTAACCCTACGGCAATACCGCTGGCTCCATTGAGCAATAGAAAGGGTAAGCGAGCGGGTAGCAGTAGAGGTTCTTCTGTGGAGCCATCGTAGTTGGCACGAAAATCGACCGTTCCTTCATCGATTTCAGACAGTAATAAATTGCTAATTTTTGCCAGTCTGGCTTCGGTGTAGCGCATGGCGGCGGCGGAATCGCCGTCGCGACTGCCGAAGTTGCCGTGACCATCCACCAAAGGGTAGCGCTGAGAAAAATCTTGCGCCATACGCACCATCGTATCGTAGGCGGCTTTGTCACCATGGGGATGAAATTTTCCTAGGACATCTCCCACGACCCGGGCGCTTTTGACCGCACGGGCGCCTTGTGTGGCGGCGGCACCAAAAAAAGCTAGCCCCATACGCAACATGGAGTACAAAATGCGTCTTTGCACGGGTTTTTGTCCGTCACAGATATCTGGCAATGACCTACCTTTGACCACGGATACTGCGTATTCGAGATAGGCTTGGCGGGCATACTCTCCTAAATTAACTTTGTCTTCTTTAGGGGTAAATTCAAATAAATTCGGAGGGTTAACCACCTCCGCAGGCAACTTTTTGGTCATGCGTCCACTTCTATAAATTGGCTATTTTCTTCCATGAGCTGGCGTCTAGCAGAAGACTCATTTTTGCCCATCAATTGCTGAATAATCACGAGGTCGGAATTTGCTGGAGCACATTCGACTTGTAGTAGCCGGCGGGTGAGTGGGTTGAGCGTGGTATCCCACAGTTGGCTGGCGTCCATTTCGCCCAATCCTTTGAAACGACTAACTTGCCACTTTTTGGACCATTCAGGGTGGTTTAGAATAGATGGCAAGTGGTACCCAATATCGGGAGAGATTCTACGGAGCAAGGTCAATAATTCAGTTTCATCCAGAGCATACTCTTTGCGTCCCGGTTTTTTACCACTAGCGGGAATATCAAGCCTATAGAGGGGGGGTTTGGCGACAAAAATATGTCCAAATTCAATAAGTTTTGGAAAATGTTTGTAAAACAAAGTCAATAAAAGAACTTGAATATGCAGACCATCGACATCGGCATCGCTCAAAATACATATTTTGCCATATCTCAATCCGGCTAGATCTGGGTTGTCTAGGTAGGTGTGTGGATTGACCCCTATGGCGGTGGCTATGTCGTGAACTTCGCTATGGGCAAATAGCTCTGGTGTTTGAACTTCCCAGGTGTTGAGTACTTTCCCGCGTAAAGGCAATATCGCTTGGGTAATTTTGTTGCGCCCCATTTTGGCACTGCCACCGGCGCTGTCACCTTCAACCAAAAACAGTTCATTGTAACGCAGATCGCGGCTTTCGCAATCGGTGAGTTTGCCGGGTAAAATAGCCAAATGAGAACTGCGTTTTTTTTCCAGTTTTTGACCGCTAGATTGACGCATTTGTGCCCAGCGAATCACCGATTCGGCTAATTTTTTTCCATATTCCACATGTTGGCTTAACCATAACTCCAGAGCAGGTGTCACACATTGCATGATCACTTTGGTGGCGTGGCGAGAATTTAAGCGCTCCTTGGTTTGACCTTGAAATTGAGGGTCAAAAATTTTGGCAGATAAAATAAAATTGGCTTTTTGTATAACATCTTCAGTGATTAGACGCAATCCTTTGGGTAATAAGTTGTGGATATCAATAAAACTTTTCAACGCATTGAATAAACCTTCGCGCAGTCCACTTTCGTGAGACCCGCCTAATAGCGTAGGTATCAAATTGACATAACTTTCTTTGATTTTAGCCGTATCTTCAGTGAAAGCTATGCACCAGCTGGCGCCTTCACCCTTTAAGTGGCTGTCAGTGGTCGATGGGAAGTAAAACGCACCTTCAAAATACGGTATCAGAAGATCGGTGCTCAGTTTTTCATCCATATATTCTCTAAAGCCGTCTTGATATTGCCATGAAGCAGTCTCTTCGCGTATTTTGTCGATTAAAACTATTTCGGTGCCGGGTAATAAAATGGCTTTGCTACGCAGAAGAGTTTTTATGGCAGATTCAGACAGATCTAGGCTATCAAAATAGATCGGGTTGGGCCAAATTCTCACCTTGGTTCCAGTAGCTTTGGAGGAAATTGGGGTTTTCTGCAACTCAGTACTTTTTATGCCATTTTCAAAGCTTAGGGTGGCCTGGTAGCCATTTCTTTGGGTGTGTACTTCTAGTTTGCTGGATAGTGCATTGGTAACGCTTATTCCCACACCATGCAGTCCGCCAGAAAATCGGTAAACGCTGGCACCCTCACCATTTTTGTCAAATTTCGCTCCGGCGTGGAGTCGGGTAAAAACCAGTTCGAGTACCGAAATTTGTTCTTCAGGATGTAATTCTACGGGAATGCCACGACCATCGTCTTGGACTTCTATGGAGCCATCTAGGTGCAAGGTAACGGTTATTTTTTTTCCGTAGCCAGCCAAAATTTCGTCAATCGAATTGTCTATAACTTCTTGCACAATGTGCAAAGGAGATTCTGTGCGAGTGTACATGCCTGGTCTTTGTTGCACCGGCTCTAAGCCTTTTAATACACGAATTTCACTAGCTGAATAAGGTAATTTTGTCATAAAGAAGGTGATATCGTAGGATGTGGCAACGGTCTATTATTATAAGCTAGTAAGTTTTTGCTTAAATGTATCCGTTCAGGTTGAAAAAAATGGAAAATAGGCTAAATAACTATTAAAAACTCTACAATAAGCCTAAGCACTGGCTCGTGCAAGAGCTACATATTCTCATTTTATTTAGGAGCTCTCTTATGAAAAAAATAAATAGGGTTACATCTATTATCTTAGTGTTGAGTTGTTGGTTGCTAATGGCCAATGTTAGCCTAGCACAGGACAAAGTCTTTCGCTTTGTGCCGCATACTAATTTGGTGGTGTTGGACCCCATTTGGACCACGGCTTATGTCACGCGTAATCACGGGTATATGATTTATGATACTTTGTTTTCTCAAGATATAAATGGTAAAATACAACCTCAAATGGTTGATAAGTATAGTACTTCTAAAGACGGAAAAACTTGGACATTTACTTTGCGTAAGGGCTTGGAGTTTCACGATGGGAAACCCGTAACGGCAACGGATGTGGTGGCTTCGCTCAAGCGCTGGGCGTCTCGAGATGCTTTGGGTTCAG
>JASGCH010000067.1 GCA_030054245.1 Gammaproteobacteria bacterium
GGTAAACTCAAAACCATTCGGATAGCCAGCTTCTTGCAATAATTTTTTGGCGCCTTCTATATCCACCGTAAACGGTTTATTGGCTTCTTCATTAAAGCCGTTTACTCCCGGTGCCACCATAAGTACGCCGGGCACAGACAAACCACGCATAATAGTGCGTTGTATAGCCACTCTATCTACGGTTTTAGACATAGCTTGGCGCACCCGCACATCCTTAAACGGATTTTTTCCGGGACTACCGTATTTCAAACTATCACTACCCAGATCCATCTGAATAAAAATAGTGCGCACCTCGGATCCATCTAGGACCTTAATATTTGAGTTGCTCTTCAATCGCCCCACATCTTGGGTTGGCAAGTCAGTAACTGCATCAACATCCCCAGCGATCAAAGCCGCCACACGCGTAGGGTCCGAAGATATAGGGGTATAGACTACATCGGTCACATTGCCCGCAGGTGTACCCCACCAATTCTTATTTTTGGTCATCACCACTTTTTGGCTAGGTACCCACTCTTTAATGATAAATGGACCTGTACCGTTTTCGTTACGAGAGGCAAAAGTTTCTTCCTTTGCTTTATAGTCCTGCACCTTGGATGAATTGTTCTTCTCAGACCATGATTTATTCATAATCATAAATCCAACCAAAGTGTTAAGCAATGTCGGATTAGGACCATCCAAAACCAAGTCTATCGTCAAGTCATTTATTTTTTTTATTTCTTTAATACCAGCTACATAGATAACATGGGTACTAGATGGTTGACGGATTCTATCAAAAGAAAACAAAACATCGTCAGCAGTCAATGCGGCCCCATCATGAAACTTCACATTAGGACGCAAATTGAAGCGCCATACTGTAGGCGAAATTACGGTCCAACTGGTAGCTAATGCAGGCTCCACTTTTAAATTTTTATCGTATTGCACCAAACCCTCGTAAGCATGATTGAGAATGTTATTGGTAGTCGCGTGATTTTGTGAGTGGGGGTCCAGAGTCAAAATATCATTCTGAGCCGCCCAGCGAAACAAATTTTGGGAGTAACCTACCAAAGGCAAGCCGCCCACAAAAGTTAGCACAGTCAAAGCTACACAAATCTTCTTTTTAAAACCATTTTTGATAGCAATAATTTTTTTCATACTAAAATGACTCCCGTTAAATTAAAGAAACAACCAAATTATAAAGCATAGAAACTCAATTCTGTATAACCATTCAAATAAATCTTGTTGCGCCACAAATTATAACCATTTAGCCACACCAATTATGCCAACCAACCGATTTACAGCAGATAAATTCGGTGGCTGGTACTCTGAAAGCTATAAATGAAAACACCTTATTTTCAAGTAAAATGACCCCATAGATAACGCTTACTCGACCTTGGTCAAAGATTGTGATCTTCACGCCACTCGTTCAACTAGCTTGTTGCCCATTTCTACGCATTGACTTATAAAGGTTTGGTCATTTAAGGCTGTTGCACCACGAGTTGCCCTAATTCCTAGAATTAAGGAATACAACCAGCGGAATTAAAAACACCTTCATTCAAGGTGAGTCGCATAACATCGTCATTGGATAGGCCACGGTGAGCTCGAAGGAGTAACCGTCTTAACTTAATGGTTTCAAGGTCTTTCGTATTTGCTACCCTAACTCATCCTACCCTAACTTCAGCTCTATGGCAACCAAGATTGTCCTTTTATTTATTCAGTTAAGTTTGGCTATGTTCTGGGTAGCCTGCTCGGAATCAAATCAAAAATCGGCGACTCCTGCCTCGGCTCCTAGTGGCAAATCTGCTCCTCCTCCACCTTTGGTCATTACCGTTTTCAAAATTGAGGCTAAACCAACCCAAGTGTACAACGAACTCACGGGGCGCGTTGCGACCCTGCGTTCGGCCGATGTACGCGCTAGAGTTCCAGGAGTGGTGCTAAAAAAATACTTTGAAGAAGGTAACTATGTTCAAGCCGGTGCATTATTATTTCAACTAGACCCGAGAGCACAACAAATCGCCTTGGACAGTGCAGAGGCTAATTTATTAAAATCACGGGCTAACTTGCAACAAGCGGAACTTAAATTAAGCCGTAACCAATTATTGTTAGAGAGTCAATTTATTGCCCAACAAGTTTACGATGACTCGTTGAATGCCGTAAGTTTAGCCAAAGCTGATATTGCCATTCATGTAGCCGCGGTCGATGCCGCCAAGTTGAACTTAGACTACACAGAAATCAGAGCCCCTATTGGTGGGAGAATTGGCAAAGCTATGGTCACTGAAGGGGCACTGGTAGGACAGGGACAAGCCACGCTCATGGCCCTTATTCAGCAAATCCACCCCATAGTGGTTAATTTAAACCAACCCATTGCAGATTACTTAACATTACGCAAGAATTGGCAAAATAAAGGATTGTTACCTACTAACCAACCAGCCGTTCAAGTAGAATTGACAATGGATGATGGCAGTGTTTATCCTCATAAGGGACATATATTGTTTAGCGATTTTAGCATAGACGAAACCTCAGGCAACTATTTGGTGCGTGCACAGTTCCCCAACCAAGGTGAATGGTTACAACCCGGTATGTATGTCAATGCCAAAATTTGGCATTCGACTTTAGAAAAAGCCATCACCATCCCTCAAAAAGCCATTGTAAGAAACCCGTCTGGTACCTTCGTGTATGTCGTAGATTCTGAGAATAAAATTCGCATGCAAGAAGTGCAAGCCAAATTCTATCAAAACAATCAAATGTTGATTTCCAATGGTTTGCACGAAGGAGATGTTATCGCTATAGATGGTTTGCAAAAACTCAACCATGGAGTACTGGTACAGCCTAAAACCGTCGGAGAGGTAGCCACCCCCGAAGAGAAAACCAAGTTAGCTCCGTCCACTAGGTAAAAATCATGGCTCATTTTTTTATTGATAGACCTGTTTTTGCTTGGGTGATAGCGCTTTTTATCTCTTTAATTGGCTTAGTGGCTATCGGAAACCTACCCATCGCCCAATACCCTACCATTGCGCCCCCAGCCATCGTTATCACCGCCAGTTACCCAGGAGCCAACGCCAGCACTGTAGACAGCACGGTTACCAGCGTCATTGAGCAAGAGCTCAATGGTGCAGAAGGTATGCGCTACATTGAATCACAGAGTGATGTAAACGGTCAATCCACGGTTACAGTAACTTTTAACCCCGGAATAAACCCAGACCTCGCCGCGGTAGATGTCCAAAATAGAATTAAGCGAATAGAGCCAAAGTTACCACAAGCGGTTCAACAACAAGGAGTTATTGTTTCCAAGGCTCGCACCAATTTTTTATTATTCGTAACCTTTTCTTCCACTGACGGTAGCCTCACCCCGATAGACTTAGGCGACTATGTCTCCCGCAGTGTTCTGAATGAACTCCAACGCGTTCCCGGAGTCGGCCAGGCTTTACTATTTGGCACCGAACGAGCTTTGAGAATTTGGTTAGAACCTCATAAACTGAGTGAATACAAAATCAATGTACCGGAAGTAGTGGCGGCTATTCGTGAACAAAACGCACAGGTTATCGCCGGCAGTCTCAGCGATCAACCGACCGTTCAAGGCCAAACCACAACGGCACCCATTGTAGTCAAAGGGCAACTGGCTAATCTGCAAGATTTTGAAAATATAGTTCTGCGTTCTCATGCCAATGGTTCTTTGCTAAAACTCAAAGATGTGGCTCAAATTAGCATTGGGGGCCAAAGTTATGTGCGTAGTGCTAGAACCAATGGACATCCAAACACAGCTGTAGCCATACAGTTAACCAGTACGGCCAACGCCTTAGACACAGCTCAAGCAGTTCGCAAAAAAATGGATACTTTAACCAAGTACTTCCCCAAAAGCGTGCGTTACGATATTCCCTACGACACCTCTAAATTTATCAAAATTTCGATTCTTGAAACCGTCAAAACTTTATTCGAAGCCATTGGCTTGGTGTTCATTGTCATCCTGATTTTTTTACAAAATTTGCGCTACACCTTAATACCCATTGTGGTAGTACCCATCACCTTATTGGGTACCATGGCAGTTTTAGCAGCTTTCGGCTCATCTATCAATGTGTTAACCATGTTTGGTATGGTGTTGGCTATAGGTATAGTGGTGGACGATGCTATAGTGGTGGTGGAAAATGTAGAGCGCGTGATGCGCGAAGACAATCTCCCTCCACGCGAAGCCACTCGAAAAGCGATGAGTCAAATTACCAACCCTATCATCGGGATTACTCTGGTACTTACCGCAGTATTTATTCCTATGGCTTTTTTTGACGGAGCGGTAGGTGCCATTTATAGACAATTTTCATTGTCTATGGCCTCATCAATGATCATTTCTGCCGCGTTGGCTCTGTCTCTGACTCCTGCTTTGTGTGCGACTTTATTACCCAAGACCAACCCTCATTCTGAAAAATCACCTTGGAGGTGGTTTAACTCAGGATTCACCCGATTTATCGATAAGTATGTGCACCTTACTTCCTTCGTGTTAAAAAGACCAGCACGATTTATGTTGTTATACGCCAGCATCATTGGGTTTCTTATTTGGTCTTTTGGTCAGTTGCCATCCTCGTTTTTACCCGCTGAAGATCAGGGTTTTATCATTACGAATGTACAGTTGCCCCCTGGAGCTACAGCCGAAAGAACTTCCCAAGTTTTAGAAAAAGTGGAGCGGTATTACCTAGATCAACCCATGGTAGAAGCCACGGTCGCCACGGTAGGATTTAGTTTTTCAGGAGCTGGTCAAAATGCCGGGTTGATTTTTACGCCCTTAAAAGATTGGGAGTTAAGAGGAAAAGAGGACAGCTCTATGGCCATTGCCAGACGCGCGCTTACTGAATTTCAAAAAAATCCAGATGCCATCATTTTCCCAACCAATCCTCCACCTATAAGAGAGTTAGGAAATGCCACCGGCTTTGCTTTACGCCTACAAGACAGAGCTAGCCTAGGTTATACGGCTTTATTGGCGGCGCGCAATCAATTAATCGCCCTAGCCACCCAAAGCCCGGTCTTAAAAGGAACACGCCCTGAAGGGCTAGAAGGCACGGGACAACTTGAGTTGGTCATAGATAGGGACAAAGTATATGCACTCGGCTTAACTTTTGCAAATATAAATAATACTTTATCCAATGCTTGGAGTCCTAGTTATGTCAACGACTTTCCCAATTTTGGACGACAACAACGCGTATTATTACAATTATCACCCGCCGAACGGTTGCAAGAGCAACAACTACTCAATCTCCAAGTACGCAATGTGTACGGGAACATGGTGCCATTTTCAGCCTTTGCCACCACCAAATGGACGACTGGACCCGTACAACTGATCCGATTTAATGGCTATCCGTCAGTGCGTATTGCCGGTGACGCGGCTCCCGGATACAGCACCGGCCAAGCGCTCGAAGAAATTGAAAAGCTCGTCGAAAAACTGCCACAAGGCATTGGTTATGAATGGACGGCTGGATCTTATGAAGAAAAATTATCTGGCACTCAAGCCCCTCTATTATTTGCCTTATCTTTAATCGTCGTGTTATTGTGTTTATCTGCATTGTACGAAAGTGTTACCATTCCCTTTGCCGTGTTATTGGTCATACCTTTGGGAGTATTGGGAGGAATTTTAGGTGCACTCATGACCAATCTGCCAAACGATGTCTATTTTAAAGTAGGATTGGTCGCCATTATTGGACTATCTGCCAAAAACGCCATCTTAATTATTGAATTTGC
Source organism: Gammaproteobacteria bacterium (assembly GCA_030054245.1). Classification (GTDB taxonomy): domain Bacteria; phylum Pseudomonadota; class Gammaproteobacteria; order Burkholderiales; family Burkholderiaceae_C; genus JASGCH01. Next base: position 5,698 of record JASGCH010000067.1, read on the forward strand.
CAGACATCAACAAATGCAAGGGTTGGATATATTTTCAGCTCTATTGCAAGCCGTTAAGCTACGGATCCGACCGGTTTTAATGACCTCTCTGGCATTTATACTAGGTGTTTTGCCTTTGGCCATCGCAACTGGAGCCGGTGCGGGGAGCCAAAGAGCAGTAGGGACCGGCGTTATGGGGGGAATGATTAGTTCAACTTTAATAGGTATCTTCGCCATTCCACTCTTTTATTTTGTCATTGGTTCGATTTTTAAAAAATCCTCTAAAAACATTTAAGTATATGTCTTATTACCAACTCCATCTATTCTTTTGTATCAATTTGCGTAGCAACAACGAGGCTTGTTGCGCTCAGTTAAATTCGGAGCAACTTTTTCAATACTGCAAATCACGCATAAAACAGCTTGGACTCGCTGGACAGGGGAAAGTGCGAATTAATAAGGCTGGATGCTTAGATAGGTGCGAATGGGGACCGGTTTTAGTGGTATATCCATCTGGCACATGGTATCGCTATATAGATGAGACAGACATAGATGAAATCATTGAATCTCACCTAAAACAAGGTATCGAAGTAAGTCGGTTGCTAATACCGAGTGTACCCACCCATGCTGGCTAAAAGCTCGGCAAGCCACAAGTCAGCTAACTTATTACATTTACAAGACTGTTGCGCAACCGGTTTTGCAGAAGCAGTCTTTTACCACCCACTTTTCCCAAGGTCGTTACCATGAGTCATTATTTAGACAGATTATTGGATGGGGAGTTGGTGGAGTGGCGGGCGCTGGGGGAGGTGTTTGATTTACGCAATGGATACACGCCTAGCAAAGCAGTAAAAGAATATTGGGTGGATGGTGATATACCTTGGTTCAGGATGGAGGATTTACGAGCTAATGGTGGCGTATTAAGTGATTCTATTTTGCATGTACATAAAGATGGCATCAAAGGAAAACTATTCCCAGCAAACTCAATCATTATGTCGACGACCGCAACGATAGGTGAACATGCAATTGTAACCGTTGATTACATGAGTAATCAACAGTTCACGAACTTCACATTGAAACATGAATTTTGTGAAATGTTGGACATGAAATTTGTTTACTACTACTTCTTTATTCTTGATGAGCAAGCCAAGCAATCAGTAAACCAGTCCAATTTTCCGAGTGTTCAAATGAGTGCACTTAGAAAATTTCAAATCCCGATACCCTGCCCGGACAAGCCGGAAAAATCGCTTCAAATACAGGGTG
>JASGCH010000068.1:0-3318 GCA_030054245.1 Gammaproteobacteria bacterium
GGCGTGACCATTCGAGCTTTGGTCGAAGAAACTGGAGCACAAATTGAGGTTGCAGATGATGGCACGGTTACCATATCTTCAAATGACAGTCAAAAAGCCGAAATGGCGATCGCCCGCATCCAAGACATTGCCGCTGAAGTGGAGGTGGGTAAAATATACCATGGAACGGTGTTGCGCGTGGTGGATTATGGCGCTTTTATCAATGTCATTCCCGGTAGGAATGGTGCCCCTGGGAAAGATGGACTCGTACATATTAGTCAAATAAGCCAAGAAAAGGTGACCAATATTAACGAAAAAATAGTGGTAGGTTCGACGGTGCGTGTCAAAGTAACGGGGATTGATGATAAAGGTCGTGTTCAGCTGTCCATGAAAGCGGTGGCACCAGAGGAGCCAAGTAACTAGAAAGTCGAAGGATGGTACAATAGTCTTTTCATGTCTATAGGGGAGGGTTAAGGTAAGGTATGGACAAGCCTTTAATAGTAGCTAACTGGAAGATGAAGGGAGGAAAATTTTTATACCTCCAAATTATCAAAAAGTTATCCCAAGAGTTAACCCATGACCCAGAGTTGTTGGCGGGTTGCCAAGTCGTTATAGCTCCGTCGCTGATATATTTGTCTTGGTTGCAAGAGGTGTTGCGAGAGCTACCGATTGAAGTGGGCAGTCAGAATGTAAGTCAGTTTTTGCCCGGAGCTTATACTGGCGAAACGGCCGCGGTTATGCTCAGTGAAATGCAAGTTAAATGGTCTCTGGTTGGGCATTCGGAACGCCGGCAATGGTATTTTGAAGAGGGATCAACGATAGCTCATAAAGTGTTGCGTTGCTTAGAACAGGGCATAACTCCTATTGTGTGTGTAGGGGAGTCAACCGAGCAACGCACTCACCGCCGACAATTTGAAGTGATCCAAAAACAAGTAGAAGATGCTTTGAGTTTGCTAGATCAGGCACAAGTGGCCGCGTGCTATTGGGCTTATGAGCCCGTTTGGGCGATTGGTTGTGGACAGATAGCGGACTCAGCCAGTATCGCCGAGATGTCTCACTTTTTGAGTGAGCTATTAAGTGGTCTGGGGAGCTCCAAAGCTAAAATTTTGTACGGTGGTAGTGTGGATTCTAAGAATGCTTTGGAAGTGTTTCGTGTCCCTTACCTTAGTGGAGTGCTGGTTGGTTCGGCCTCTTTGGTGTTTATGGAATGGTTGGGCATCCTCCGCCAAGCTAGTCAGTATTACGCAAGGATACCCTGAGCCAGGTTTATGGCCAGAAGCACACCTACCTCATTGAATAGTAAAAAAATATGCAGATTATTGAGAATATTTTGTACATAACGCTGATTATTAGCGCCATCGGTATGGTCACCTTGATTTTGCTACAACATGGGAAGGGGGCGGATATGGGTACTTCTTTTGGTAGCGGCACTTCGCAAAGTTTGTTTGGTGCTACGGGTGGGGCAAATGTATTGTCTAGGACGACCGCCATTTTTGCTTTGTTTTTTTTTGTATCCGTGTTTGGTTTTACCGTGTTGCGTGAGTATCAAGGGCGTCACCAAGGTAGCGTCCAAGATGCTGGGGTGTTGGAGAAAATCCCACCCCCTGGTACTCTCCCAGATTCTGGTGCAACCCCTAAAGAGCCGATCCCTGAGGTAGGCAAAGATGCTGGATCGGAGAAGGCTAAAAATATACCTAAATAACCCTAAATAGCCTATTCAAGACCTTGACCTAAGCTCGCTGAGGTTAGCCTCAGCCGATGGGTGTAATAGTCTTAGTCTTACGGTCTTTTAGAGCAAATTCCTACCCCGTGGTTTGCGTCCTCGACGCTGACCCATTGCTTCAGCTTCGAGGACATTCTCACCTTCTTGACCTTCAGAGGGAACGAATTCTTCACCCTCATTCAGCGTGATCCTTTTATTTTGTGAGGATTCCCCTAGTTCATCGGGTATATCTTCTGACAATTCCATGACACCCTTGTTACCTTGTGTCAATTTCTTCATACCCTCATAGAGATCCAAGGCATTTCCTTTGCCATCCATAAACCTTTTTCTGGCATTGTCATAACTGTTCTTGGCTTTCTCTATGCCTTTGCCAATTTCGTCAACAGCTTGAAAGAATGTTCCTAATTTGGCGTAGATTCTGTCGGTTAATTTGTGGATATCTTCGGCTTGTTCGCTACGATGATGAAGGTTCCATAATTGGTGGACGATTTGCAAGCTAGATAATAAAGTAGTCGGACTGACGATCCATACCTTACCTTGAGAGGCACTTTTTATCAATTCAGGATCAGCTTTTAGGGCTTCGACAAAAGCCCCTTCAGCTGGGACAAACATAAATACCAAATCTGGTGAATTTGTGATCTCTTTTTGGTTCTGATAAGACTGCTTACCTAGGTCTTTGATATGGTTTCTTAAGGATTTTAAATGCAAGTCCATATAGGCCTTTTGACTGACTGGATCGGGTGCATTGACATAATCTATATAATTCTTTAGGGATACTTTAGAATCGATGATCAGAGATTTTTTCTCTGGAAGATAGACCACTATATCAGGTATTTGAGCGTTTTTACCCAGTTCATCGTTGCCAGCCAGTCGCTTTTGGGATTCATAATGGACGCCTTTTTTGAACTCAGCATATTCTAAGATTCTTTCCAAAATTTGCTCCCCCCAATTTCCCAGTCTTTTATTATTGACCTTGAGGGCGTCGGTTAGTGCCGTAGCCTCTTTGTTTAATTGCTGAGTAGATTCTATCTGTTGTTTGAGTTGTTCTTTTAATTGACTGGTGAGCTCGGTTTGTTGTAACGCGCTGTTTTGATGTAGGTCTTCGGTTTTCTTGCGCAAATCTTCGATGGTGTCGCGTACACCCTTGGCTATACCTTCTAAAGAACCTTTATTTTGCTCGGCAAATGCAGAACCTTCTTGTTTCAAAATTTCAATGGCTAATACCTTGAATTGATTGGTCATCTCTTCTTTAGCATGTTTGAGGTTATGTAGGGTTTCTTCCAAAGCTTGTGTTTTTGCTTCGGTTTGTGCTTTTAAACTTTCTCGTTCTGTGTTTAAATTAGACTTGTCCTGCTTTAATGCCTCAATGTGTTGTTCTTTGTCCTTTAGCTCGTTTTTTTGAGAGGATAAGGTGTCTTTTAATTGGTCAATTTCTCTTTGGAAGGATTGTACCTGTTCTGCCAAAGTGCTATTTTCTCCAGTCAGTTTGAGGTGATTGCTTATGGATTGTTTCAAGGCATCTTCTTTGCTCGCCAGTGTGTTTTGCAAAGAGGATAAGGTATCTTTTAATTGGTCAATTTCTCTTTGGAAGGATTGTACCTGTTCTGCCAAAGTGC
>JASGCH010000068.1:3418-6912 GCA_030054245.1 Gammaproteobacteria bacterium
TATTTTCTCCAGTCAGTTTGAGGTGATCGCTTATGGATTGTTTCAAGGCGTCTTCTTTGCTCACCAGTGTGTTTTGCAAAGAAAAAATAGTGTCTTTTAATTGGTTAATTTCTCTCTGGAAGGATTGTACCCGCTCTGCCAAAGTGCTATTTTCTATGGTCAGTTTGTTTTTTTCTTCAGTCAAAGACTTTAAGTCTTGGTTTTGTACCCCTAACTGGTTCTTCAGTGTAACTAGTTCTTTTTGTTGAGAATCAGTAGTGGCTCGGGAGCTAATAAGGGCTTTTTGAAAATACAGATACGCCCCCACCCAACCGAGGAGAATTCCAGCTCCCAAAATGATCCAAGTTATAAGTTCCATAAATAAATTCGATCATCCTAAAGACTGTTGCACCATCGGCTGGTGCTACGACTGCACTGCCCAATGACTGCGTTATGTATGTTCCGTAGTTCGTTGCGCTACCCATTGTGCTTCCGCTCGCCCACCAGCGAATGATCACCCCAGTAAATTCCGCTGGGGGCGTACGCGGAAGCCTTGTACTTTGACAGTTCGTCCGAGCGGCGTAGCCGTCGGTGCAACAGTCTTTTCTAGTGAATAGCAAGAATTCGTGATGGTGGCCTGGGGCGGAATCGAACCACCGACACAAGGATTTTCAGTCCTCTGCTCTACCGACTGAGCTACCAGGCCACAAACTTTCTTGACAAGACCGTTGCAGCATCGGCTACGGCCTTTTGACAGATAAAGATGCAAATGTAGGGTCTATTTTAACCGATAATGAACACCGTTGGTGAATTTCTGTAGAATGATCATAATTGCCAGAATTTTTGAGTATAACCGGCTGAATTTATGAATTTTTCATCCATGGATGCGCCGCATATCATGTGGTCATGGGATAAGCTGACCACGGTGAAACTGAGGAGGCAACGGTTTTCATAGATCATGGTTCCAGAGGGTACTAAGAATGACGCACAATATAGTCCAAATAATCGATGAGGATGTAAAAAAATCAGGCGGATGGATCAGCTTTGATCGATTTATGGAGCTGGCTTTGTATGCTCCTAACTATGGCTATTACACTAAAAATTCGGCCAAAATTGGCTCTGGATTAGGCACGGATTTTACCACCTCTCCAGAAATATCACCTTATTTTGCACGGGCATTGTGGTTGAATATAGAGGCGGCGTTGGCGCCGTTGACCAATAAAACGATTTATGAAATCGGCGCTGGAACTGGAAGATTGGCTGACCAATTGATCCAATGTGCTGGAGCAAAAATTGACCACTATGTGATAGTCGAGCGCTCGGCTTACTTGCGACAACAACAACAAGAAACTTTACATTCCTTGCCCATCGAATGGCTAGAAGAGCTACCTAGAGAATATTCCGGGGTATTGATTGGTAATGAAATTTTAGACGCGATGCCAGTGAAATTATTAGTAAAAAAAAACCAAGGGTGGTATGAGCGTGGAGTCGTTGCCAGTAACTTACCCAACTTGGGGTTTCAATGGCAAGAGGTACCGTGGCAAGGATCATCGATTACCGAATTGGATTTACCAGAGGGCTATGTTACTGAATGGCACTTGGCAGTGCACGAATGGATCAAAAAAGTGGCAAAAGGTTTGATAAATGGAAGTATCTTATTGATAGATTATGGGTTTCCTCACCATGAATACTACCATCCACAAAGAATAGGTGGGACATTGATGTGTCATCAAACGCATTTGGCAGATACCAATCCTTTGGTGGATATTGGGGATAAGGACATCACCAGCCATATTGATTTTTCTAGGTTGGCGCAATATGCTTTGGACCAAGGACTCGATTTATTAGGCTATACCAGCCAAGGACACTTTTTAATCAATAGCGGTATTTTGCACATGCTTAACTCAGCTACTTTGCAAGAAAAAAACTCAGCTTACAAACTATTTTTAGAGCACGAGATGGGGGAATTATTTAAAGTTATCGCCTTTAGTCGGGACCCATCACAGTCTTTATTGGGGTTTTCTCATGGGGACCGTAGTCACACCTTGTGAGTTTTGCCCATCCGTAGGACTTTGGGTAGTAGGTTGATAGTGGAGGTCAAAGCCACAAAGCCAATTAACAATCGCGTTTGGTGCCGGAGGCCGGGGTCGAACCGGCACGGTGTTACCACCGGCAGATTTTGAGTCTGCTGCGTCTGCCTATTTCGCCACTCCGGCGATTGTTTTTTAATAAGAATACCTAAAAGATCATTTTCCCTTGGTTTTGACAGTTGCTACTCGACTTGCACGCTACAATGACTTCAAGCCGAATGAATAAATGGTGATAGGGTATATCTTAGCTAAGTCACCGGGGCGACTTTGGTACTGAATTGATGCTTATTATAAACCAAAGACCGCGGTATTTGGTTGCGGCTATCTATTTTGTTGAATCGGATAGTATCGGATAGTTCAAGGTGCAACAGTCTTTACTTGATTATAAAAATGTATAGACACGAAGTTATTGATTTATAACATTAATTTGACTATGAAAAACTATGGAACTCTAGAGAATACCATTGGCAATACACCGCTGGTCAAGCTACAGAAAAGAATAACCGCTAACGAGTCGGTCATACTTGGAAAATTGGAAGGTAATAATCCTGCTGGCTCAGTGAAGGATAGGGCCGCCTTGTCTATGATCAACCAAGCATTGATGCGTGGAGAAGTGCAAGTTGGTGATACCCTGATTGAAGCTACCTCAGGGAATACGGGCATCGCTTTGGCCATGATAGCTAGCCTCAAAAATTTAAAGATGGTCTTGATCATGCCAGAAGACTTATCGCAAGAAAGAGCACAAACTATGCGTGCTTATGGTGCGGAATTAATCTTAACTCCCAAAGACAAGGGTATGGAGTACGCACGCGATTTGGCCCTTCAATTGCAAGCGGAGGGGCGAGGGCGTGTCATAGGACAATTTGATAACATGGACAATAAGTTGGCACATTATGCCACCACTGGACCTGAAATTTGGCGAGATACCGATGGGCAAATTACCCATTTTGTTTCAGCCATGGGAACGACTGGTACCATTAGCGGAGTAGGGCTATATCTCAAAGAGAAAAACCCCAAAATTCGTATTATTGGAGTGCAACCAGAGGAAGGTTCAAAAATCCCCGGTATTCGCAAATGGCCGCTCGCCTATTTGCCAAAGATTTACGACGCTTCAGTTGTCGATGAGATACGCTATGTTCATCAAGCAGTTACGGAAAATTTTTGCCGACAATTAGCCAAAGAAGAAGGTCTGTTTTGTGGAGTCTCAGCGGCTGGGGCATGTTGGGTTGCCTCACAAATCGCGTCCCAAGTGGAGCGAGCCACCATCGTTTTTATCGTTTGTGATCGCGGAGATAGGTATTTATCAGACGGGTTATTCTCCTAAAACAACCGGCGAAACAACCGGCTGAAAATGGCGATTTACGGCGTTGCCTCGCTCCTCGCATATTCAAATATATGCGTCGGAGCTCCGGTACTCGGCGCCTT
>JASGCH010000069.1 GCA_030054245.1 Gammaproteobacteria bacterium
GGCATAGTATCTTCGGCGTAAGCATACTCTAAATCTACGGCTTTTAAAAACAGTTCCGTAATTTCGTCCTTAAAATCCGCGGTCCAAAGGTGAGGGTTTTCCACTTTGATATGGTTAATCAGCTCGATACCAAACCCACAATGCATGGATTCATCACGCAAAATATATTGATACTGCTCTGCCGCCCCCGTCATTTTATTGCGCCGACCTAATGCAAGTATTTGCGTAAACCCAACATAAAAAAACAAACCTTCCATAAGGCAAGCAAACACAATGATGGACTTAAGTAAAGTTTGATCACTTTGTATATCCCCCGTTTTGAATGAAGGAGACATAATACTGTTAATAAAAGGGATCAAAAATTCGTCTTTACGCTGTATGGAGGGAATTTCGCGATAGGAATTAAAAATCTCACCCTCATCCAAACCAAGTGAATTGACTATGTACTGGTAAGCGTGAGTATGTATAGCTTCTTCAAAAGCTTGCCTCAGCAAAAATTGGCGACATTCAGGCGCCGTAATATGACGATAGGTACCCAAAACGATATTGTTGGCAGCCAGAGAATCTGCGGTCACAAAAAAGCCCAGATTACGCTTGACTATGCGTCGCTCATCTTCAGTCAACCCATTCCTATCTCGCCACAAAGCTACATCACGCGACATATTGATTTCTTGTGGCATCCAATGATTGGCACAACTGGCTAAATATTTCTCCCAAGCCCATTTATATTTTAACGGCTCTAATTGGTTAACATCGGTTTTTCCATTAATCAAACGCTTATCATCGACATTTACTCGCCTATAATTTTCCATTTAATGAGGTGTTGCCCCCTGTTATTAAAATATACAAACCTATTTAAACCAGAAAATCCCTCACGGATGAGAGATTTTCTGGTTTAAATAGGCTCAAACTAAAGAATTTCGATAGAAACTCTTTCGATGGATTTCGAAATACCCTAGGATTTCTTGGCAGAAACCCATGCCGAGAGGCAAAGCCTCGAGGCAATTTATTCGGTAAATCCGAAATCTGAAATGGTGGAGCTGGCGGGAGTTGAACCCGCGTCCACAAACCGTCTTCGAGTAGATCTACATACTTAGCTGTCTAATTTAGCTCTCGTCAATCCCACCGTTTAGCAGCAAACTGTGGGACCAACCAGCACCCTAGCATTTCGCGCATGTATAAGGTACCCATACATACACTAGCTAACCGAATGACCATTACAACTACAAAAACCTAAATCTTCGTAGAACCGGCTTGTTAGCCAACCGGTGTAATGCTCGCTGACCTAAGCAGCGAGTGCGAAACGATCGTCGTTTGCAGCTACTTGTTTCTGCGGATTTACGAGGGGGCAGAATCCTCGATATGCACTAACTCGCCTCAGTATCTATGTCGAAACCAATACAGCCCCAAGTTATGTCTATTGTAGCATTGTTTATACGAAAGTATTATAGGTCTAGGGATTTCTTTTTAGGACCGTTGGCCAAACTCGGGAAAAATTACCATTATTATCAATATTTTAGATCTTTACAACGACGGCTACACCGTTCGGGCAAACTGCCAAAAATACAGGGCTCGAGCGCTAGCGCAACTAGAGAAATTACTGGGCTGATCATTCGCTGGTGGGCGCTCTATGGTCTCGCATATACTCAATATGCGAGACCATAGAGCGGAGAAATATAACGCAGTAATTTGACAACCGCGGCACCAGCCAATGGCGCAATAGTCTTATGGATCAAATTCTTGATTTGCTTGCCAAGGATAAGTCAGTTTTTATGTTCTATTTCATCGGAATAGAACCGAATAACATAATAAATCCTATTCTTATATCCATGTTTCAAAATGATTTACTAAGATCAACTATTCTGTTGAAACATGGGTCTGGCAAAAATTCAAGAGGCGTTACACAATTTCAAGGAGAGGTTATTCATAAATTATTACTTTTGGGGGTTGATACTAAAATTGACAACATAGAAAGTAAGCCATTTCTGAATACCTTAATTTATTTATAACCATTGGATTTTTTTTTTCTAAAATTCCTAACACTAGGATGGTGCGACATCTTATCTTGGTAATCATGGCGAGACCTTTGCACAACTCCGGCGAACTGCCAAAGTACAAGGCTTAGCGGAGCGCAACCAGCGGAATTTACTGGGGTGTAAATGAGCTGGTGAGCACCGCGTAACGCAGTAATTTGGTAGTGTAGCCAGTTGTGCAAAAGTCTCATGGCGTTAAAGATGTTACAATACCTAACCAAGACCGTTACACTGTAAGTTGTCATCATTACTCTAGGTTGGGTATTGCACACTGGTGGAATTTGCGAAAGATGAACCCCATAACGCAATCATTCGATAGTTTAATCGGTGGTGGGACCAAGGGTGTCGTGGTCTTTAACTCGGAGCTGCATTGGTATGAGCATAAATACTAAGGCGATGGGAATGCATATCGAGGACCCTGCCCCCTCGTAAATCCGCAGAGCAAACGGCCATTACACCGGTTAGCTAAGAAACCAGACCTTAGGCCTTTACAGAAATTAAGGTGGTTTTAGTTGTAATGGTAGTACCGTAAGTAGTGTATATTAGTATTGACCCCTTATACTTATAAGAAAGACCGTTGATCGACCGTGGGTCTTTTAAAGTACACGAAATACGAGATCCTATAGGGAGCACGCGTAGTGTACGCTAGTGTGTTGGTACCTCACACTTTATAAAAAGACCTTTTTTCGACCACCCGTCTTGTCAAGTACACAAAGTACGAGTACCGGATTATGTACAAAAAAGGCTACTAGTTGGTCCCACAGTTTGCTGCTAAACGGTGAGATTGACGATATTCAAATTAGACAGCTAAGTATGTAGAAGTCACTCGAATACGGTTTATGGATGCGGGTTCGATTCCCGCCAGCTCCACCCATTCCCTCATGCGTTTAAAATAGATATCACTTTTTGTATGAGATGGTTGCAGGTTAGCCTTTTGCTGGTTTTTATGCTATTTGAATCAACCGCATCTGCCAACGAAATCAGAATTGCTGTGGCGAGCAATTTCGCCTATACCCTGCAAAAAATAAACGCTCGGTTTGAAAAGTCCTTTAAACACAAAGTACTAGCTAGCATCGCTTCCAGCGGGCAAATTTACGCGCAAATTAAGCAGGGTGCTGGCTATCATGTGTTTTTATCTGCCGATCAACATTATCCCAGCCTGCTGGAAAAAGAAAATCTCACTGTCCTTGGCACTAAAGTAGTATATGCCGTTGGCAAGCTGGTATTATGGACCGCAGGAGAAAACCAAACCCCACAAGAACTCCTAACGCAACCCCACACCCAGCACATTGCTATTGCCAATCCCCATACAGCTCCTTATGGTCGGGCCGCCCAAAGTGCATTGCAACAATTGAACCTATTACCGCAACTTAAGGAAAAATTGGTCTATGCAGAGAGTCTCGCCCAAGTATTCCAGTTTGTCCAAAGTAGAAATGCAGAACTCGGATTTATCTCGTTATCTCAGCTCAACGAGGTTAAAAAGGGCGGTAAAGGTGGATCTAGCTGGATCATCCCGCAAAATCTCTATGCCCCCATCGTACAGGAAGCCGTCGTGTTAAAACCAGCCCGTCCAGAAAGCTTAACCTACCTAGAGTTTCTCAAGTCCCCAGAAATCCAGTCCCTAATTGAGGCAGATGGTTATGTTCTTCCATGATGCCCAAGCTAATCCAAAGACTGTTGCACCATCGGCTACGCCGCTCGGGCGAACTGTCAAAGTACAAGGCTTAGAAGCACGCAACCAGCGGAATTTACTTGGATGAGACCTTTGCACAACTGGCTGCACTGCCAAATTACTGCGTAACGCAGTAATTTGACAGTGCAACCGCGGCGCCAGCCGATGGTGCAACAGTCTTGAGTATATGCGAAACCAACGAGCAGAAGCACAATGGATAGCGCAACGAACTGCCAAACATACATAACTAAGACTGTTGCACAACCTCGGTGAGCTGTCAAAGTACAAGGCTTAGCGGCACGCAACCAGCGGAATTTACTGGGGTGTAAATGAGCTGGTGAGTACCGCATAACGCAGTAATTTGACAGTGTAACCGCGGCGCCAGCCGATGGTGCAACAGTCTTTAACTTGTCCATTGGTAGTGCAGTCGCGCCGTGGCCGATGGTGCCACAGTCTTACTACAGAAGCCACCACTCATGCCTTCGATTGCTTCAAGGCCGTGACCTCGATTTCAATTCGCATACGAGGATCCGCAAGGCCGGCAGAGATCATCATGGCGGCTGGCTTGACTTTGCCGAAGTACTTGCGCAGTACCGGCCAGCACTGAGGAAACTCCGACCCGTTCGCAAGCACATAGGTAACGCGCACAACATCGGCTAGGCTCGATCCCGCTTGCTTTAGCGCCGAATCGATGTTTTTCAGGCACTGTTCGGTTTGCTCCAACAGTCCCTCAGCGATGCTCATACTGGAATAGTCAAAGCCGGTGGTGCCGGAAACAAAAACCCAATCTCCAGCGACTACAGCGCGGGAGTAGCCTATCTCTTGCTCGAAAGTGGAACCGGAGCTAATCAGTTGCTTATTCATCGGCATACCTCGGAAGTTGTGTGGGCTAATGCTATCGGTGACGCCCAATGCTAAAAGTCAGCCGGCGCCGCAGGCGCTCCGCTGGAGCGAAGGATTAGGAGCGTGTGGTTAGTCATGCTCCCAGCTGGGTAAAGACTGTTGCACCATCGGCTATGCCGCGATTGTCAAATGACTGCGTTATGCGGTTCACCCCGAATGATCACCCCAGTAAATTCCGCTGGAGGCGACCGCTTAAGCCTTGCGATTTGGCAGTTCGCCGGAGCGGCGTAGCCGATGGTGCAACAGTCTTTTATATGCGAAAAATCTTAACACTGACGCTTTGCCTTATACCGAATTCCTGGATCTCTTCCAGTACAGTTTCCTGTTGCAGAGAAACACAACCGGCAGGTATGTACCATTCGAGCGTTCTAATGCCCACACCATTGTCTGGGAAAAAGGGAGGAATCATGAGATAGTAGGTGACTTTCAGCTTGTGATCTGCGCGTACTTCGCCATTGTAGTTCGCAAGCGCCCGAACAAAACTTTTCCCGAGACCCCTCAGCCGGACTGGATTCTTGTATGGTCTTGCACCTGAAATCAGTGGACTTGTGGCTGACAAAGTGATTCAGGCCTTCCGTACGATCAATGACACGGGAGTTGAAAGGAATGTTTTGGGCGAGGATTTCATCTAGGAGCTTACCCCTATAAAAGCCATTTAAGTCCCAGAAGTCAGCTGGTAGATCTTCCAGTCGTCGATACTTTCGAGGTGGGTATATTCTCAGTTCAGAACCGGGCATCGGAGTAGTCGCGTTTGCGACACCTAACATTGAAAGTCAGCAGGCACCACCGGCGCTCCGCTGGACTGAGAGCTTAGGCGTATGTGCAACGCCACAGCGGAATTTACTGGGGTGATCATTCGGGGTGAGCCGCATAACGCAGTAATTTGGCAGTGTAACCGCGGCGTAGCCGATGGTGCAACAGTCTTACTTCGCCTTTGAAGATCTTTATGCATAAACAAAATTCCTTTGGAGACCTTTGCACAACTCGGGCGAACTGCCAAAGTACAAGGCTGGAGCGCGAGCGGAAGCACAATGGATAGTGCAACGAACTGCCAAACATACATAACGCAGTAATTTGGCAGTGTAGCCAGCGGCGTAGCCGTCGGTGCAAAGGTCTCTTATGGGGTGACGCTCAACGCACCGATTCACGGTTGGGTCTTGTCAACCAAAACCCAACCGCCTCGCCGTGCCCCGACACTTGGGATCAATCTACGGCGGCAAAAAAAACCTCACATCACCGGGCTTGTCCAACAAACGGATCAGGTCGCGTCTTCGCGCAACCTATCCTTATTCGTTAGGTGTCACAACTCGAATTTGCAAGTTTTAATTGTTGTTCCCAAAGCAACAGTCTTTAACGACATCCCTTTCTCATTATTTGTCGAATACCAGTTCTGTGCATACTGTTTAAACAGAGCAATAGCCTTGTCATCCGGGTGATCGTATTGGTTATCCACCCCAGCGCTAACAAGAACCGTGTTGGGTTTGATACACTGAATGGCTTCGGCTGAAATTCCATTCTTTGACCCATGATGAGGAGCGTCTAACACATCCGCAGCGATATTCGATCCGAAGTTCTTCACAATTGAGTCCCATCGGTCGTTCTCGGTGTCACCCGTAATCAGATAGGTTGCTCCAGTAGACCACTCTTTAACCTTGCAAACGAGAGAGCAGTTATTCGATGAATTCATATCCGCAGTATGCGGAGAAAATATTTGAAACTCGAATTCTGAAGATAGTTTCTGGCAGACCCTCACATTGTTGTTAGAAAGACAAACAGACACTCGTTGAAAATTTTTTTGCTCTTCGAATGACTTTATGACTTCAAAGCAAGTATTAGCATTTTTGGACTCCTTGAAATACTTTGGATACATGATCCAGTCTGGACGGTACTTGTGCAAGACAATTTTTAGGCCAACCTCATTGAAGTGGTCGTCGTCAAAGCCCGTAACCATCAGTCCAATGAGATTCTTATCTTTTAAGATGGTCGCAAGAGCTCCTTTCACGTTGACGATATCGGCTTTGGGGTCAAGTGGTACATACGTATCTACGATGAAAGCTTCTTTGCTTCCAACCACAACGACAAATTGCCCTTGCCCAACATTTAGTGTGTAGATGTTCATTTTTCGACCTTTTCTAAGTTCGCGACAATTCTCTTGTTGATGTATGAAGTCTGCTTTCGGTATGACCAAACAAAAATAGCAAGTAGAAGCAAAAGACCAGTGAATGGTGCGGCTGCGGTGACGATGGGATAATGAGTCATTGCAAAGTCAAGAATGTACGCAAGCCCGATGCAAAG
>JASGCH010000070.1 GCA_030054245.1 Gammaproteobacteria bacterium
TTTTAAATAACGGATTATTTTTGGAGGTGATTTGAAATTGTTTAATGGGCATCTTATGGTTATCTTATTGTTAAATAAGTTGAAATACTATTTTAGTAGAAGATTATAAAAATATTTTTTTTAAAACTTGAATATATGGGATATTTTCCCATATAATGGCTTTAAGCGAATGGGAATATATCCCATTTTTTTTGTTTATTTAAGTTTGAAAGGAAATTTATGTCTAAGTCAAAATCTTCAGTTGTTAAGGGTAGGCATGGTGAACATGGTAAGCTAGGAAAAGGGAACCTCCTTGATCCTGGTTTAGGTACGGTGGAAGCCACTCACACTCATTCGGGCTCACACACCGACTCAGGGTCTAGTGCGGGTACCACCAATAAGCCAATCGTAGGCTTTACCTTCAGCGCTGATTTATCTTCAGTAACGGCTATGTCGTTGACTTTTAAGGGCCAATCGTTATCATTGGCAACTACGGGTCTTACAGTCAATCATACCACTGGGGATACTCCTACGGTAACGAGTGTAGTACAAAGTATTGATAATGGGGTAACCAGTAATACCACAGCTTGGGTACCGGTAACGGGTGCGACCAATTATGAGGTTGCGTCTAGTGTTAAGGTGGCTAAAGTGTCAAATTTTAAGCTATCGCAACATAAGTTTACATTTGATGCCCAAGATGCTATTACAGCCGACCAAGAGCAAGTTATCACTCGATGGGGTAAATCAACCACTTGGAATACCGATACTATCGATAGCAATGAGGTTTATCGAAAACAAACGGTAGATGGTAAAACTTATGTGGGCAAGACGGAGTCCCATACCAATGGCACTACTACAGTCTATGATTTTCATATATACCGAGATGATAATGCTGATGGCATTTGGACGGAAATTGCCAATGGTAAAACCAATTCTCAGTATATTGATAGTGCCTCACATATAGTAGATATTGCACAATTGCAAACCTTGTTGGCGGCATCGGCATCGGTAGTTGGTTAGTAAGTAATGGAGATTTATGGCTAATAATCCGGACCCACCCTTATCAAATTCCTCAGTATTGCCTCTAGCTTTAGAGGCGGTGGAGCCTCTGGTATTGTGGCTGGTCAGGTCTGGTGTTGGCTATACGGAGTTCTCCAGCGCAATAAAGCGTATATTTTTTATGGTGGCTTTGGCAGAAGGGAAAAGAATCAGTGGTAAGGATACGGATTCTATGCTTAGTTTACTGTCAGGGTTGCATCGTAAAGATATACGCTTAATGCGTGAAAAAATAAATGAAAATGAAGCTAGCCGCAAAGGCATTTCACCCGCCAGTCAGGTGGTATCCCTATGGGTGCACAAAAAATGGTCAAAAACCATTCCATTTTCAGGAAAAAGAAAAAACTTGAAGTCTTTTGTCAATCTAACTAAATTGGTATCCTTAGACTTGCATCCACGATCCATTGTTGAAGAATTGGTAAGATTGGGGTTGGTTTTAGAAGGCGAGGGTACGGTTACTTTACAAAAATCTGTCTTTGTACCCGATACACAATCGCAGACTGCGAGACAAATGTTTGCAGACAGTGTGTCGGATCATATAGCCTCTGGGGTACACAATTTAACAAAACCTAATGGGCATACTTTTTTGGAGCAAAGTTTTTTTGCGGATGGATTACATCCTGAGTCTATCCGGGTGATGGCAGAGCTGGCTAACAGCTTATGGCAAATGGTTTCAGAAAAATCTTATGACAAAGCTAGCGCATTGGTCGATAGGGACGAAGCCTCTGGCGGACAACATAGAATGCGCTTAGGTATGTATTTTTATTCTGAACTTATACCTAAGAAGGAAGGTTCGTCTTGAATCAACAATGGCTAAAAGCGTAGTTTATTGGAGAGCAAGACCCTATTAAAAAACCGATTTTCCCACAAATTGTGTCAATTTTCTATCGGTGACATATTGGGGATATTAATGGATGAATTTTTAAGCATCTCGATTTTAAAAATGGTTAATTTTTTGTTTCACAAGTGCAGAAATTTTGAAGTCTATAAGTGGATTATGCCCATTCTATTGGGGGTTTCAGCTTGTGGAGGGGGGTTGGATTTAGCTGGGCTTGGCTCAGGTGGGACCGGTGTTAACCAGGGTACCGTGATTGGGTTTGGCTCCATCTATGTGGATGGTATAGAAATCGATGATTCTGGGGTGGTCCCCATCGTGGACAATGGCAAAGACTCTATGCCCACTATTGTGGAAATGGGAGAAACTGTGAAAGTACAAAGCCTTAATAATGGGGTGCAAAAAATTGAAGTGATACCTCAAGTGATAGGCTTCATTGAGATGATACATAGTGATTCGGTACAAGTTAACAGACAAATTATTCAGATAAACGATGTCATGGCAAAGATACCTACTATATTTGCTGGTGGAATTAGTAAGTTTTCTGATCTAACATTAGGGGATATGGTTGAAGTTCATGGTGAAATCCATACGGATCGTACCCAAAGAACGAAGATATTAGCCACCAGAATCATAAAGTTAAATAAGGAATTAGGGTCTTCAATCTTATTGAAGGTTTCTGGGGTAGTGAGTGAACTTAGTTCTAATGTAAGCATATTTTCCATGGGTGATTTAACGGTTGATTTTACAGAATATGCACGAGATGCTGATACCAGTTACTTGACAAATTCGGCGTGGGTTGAGGTTTTTGGCACCTTGGAGGGTGGTCGCTTGGTGGCTAAAAAAATAAAAGCTCTGGCTTTATTTGATTCTAGCGTTAATGCGTTAGGCGTCGGTGGTTTTGTCGAATCAATCGATGAAAAATCTAACTCTATCACTATTTTGGGCACAACCTTTGTTTTGAAAAACACAGTTACTAACATTAGCCCTGGCGATTATATTAACTTGAATGGAAAGCTAACTCATACGAATGGAAAAAATGTTATTGATAGCTACGAGCTAAATCCAAAATATTTAGGTATAGTACAACTTAAAGGCTCCATAGATGATCCAATAGACGGAGGTACGCTATTTAAGGTACGAGATGTGCCGGTAGATGCCAGATTAGCAACCATCAGCAATTGTGTCGATAATAACCTCAGTGAAGGTCAAATAGTAACGATAGTGGGTGTGCAACAAGTCGGTGCACCTGTTGTGAGAGCGACTAGTTTGCAATGCGTTGTGCCGGTAAGTCCGGTAGAGCTTGAAAAAGGGAGACCTCGTATTTACAGCTTTTTGGGTACTATTAATGGACAAATATGCAACATAGAGGCTGGTAGCGTCGCCATAACTTTGGCGTCTGGGGAATCTAGGAGCTTATTTTGGAACAATACCAGCATCTGGTATCAATTAGAAAAATCTAATATCTGTCAGTTTGCTGGAAAAGTAAGGGTGGAAGCAACATACATGGACGGTAACTATGCTATTAAAACTATTAGACCGCTAGGCATAAAAGATGCTGATAATTTTCGTGCTACTGGCAATTCTAAAGGTCATTGGGACGCTTATTTACTAGATGATGATTGAAGGATGTTCTTGGGTTAGTTGCTGAATGAGCAAGACTATTGCACCGACGGCTGGTGCCGCAACTGCGTTATGTATGTGCCTCTGTTCGTTGCGCTATCCATTGCGATTCCGCTCTTGATCTCGCATATACTCAATATGCGAGATCAAGAGCGCCCACCATGATCATTTAAGTAAATTCCGCTGGTTGCGTGGTGCGTGGAAGCCTTGTACTTGGATAGCTCACCGAGCGGCACCAGCCAATGGTGCAACAGTCTTATTAATAGGCAATAGGCTGAGTGAGTTATTTTTGGAATTTAGTTATGGTGTATAATGGGCGAGGTGAGGTAGGTAAAGCGTCAGGCAGTTTCAGTTTGAATTAGTTAGCCAGATGAACAGACCGGAAAATGAGAGAATACTTGCGGGTACTTCTTGAAATTTCAATAGGATGTCGTTGAGAAAGTAAATTTTTTTCGGTTTCGATTTTTTTTTTGAAAGATTTTTAATCTGATCTTTATGGGAAAACTATTATCTTTATACAAGCAGAATTTGTATCTATGGAGCTCCGTTTTACTATCACTCGTTTTAGTGGCCTGTGGTAGTACCTCTACCAATTTGGGTATAAATTTTTGTTTACCCAATGTCTATTCTCAGTCCTTAAAAACTTCTTGGGTACATGAGGGTACCGTAACGGGGTTTGGAGATGTTTATATTGATGGCTTAAGAGCCCAATATAGTGGGATTACACCTATGAAAGAAACTTTTGATTCTAAGGTCGCTACCGTTATACAGTTAGGACAAAGGGTAAGGTTTACTTTTGTAGACAATTTGGTTAGAACCATAGCTGTCAATCCGCAGGTCATCGGAGTCATTGATAGTATTTCAGGTTCGTATCTCACTGTTTCTGGTCAGAAGATCAATATAAACAGTGGCTCTAGTATCTACAATACAGTGATTGCCGGGCGTTCTTCTAAATTTGATGAACTTAGAGTAGGTGACTATATTGAAGCTCATGGATATTCTATTGAGGATCCTAATGTAGTGGGTGGAACAATCATTGATGCTACGCGCGTAGAAAAATTAGAGGTTCCGCCAGTTGATCAACAGAATAGGAGAAAAATTACTGGGTATGTCAAACAATTAAATAATGCCCAAAAAACATTTGTCGTTGGCAATGTGCCAATTGATTATAGCCAATTGCCATTTGTTCCAGTATTAAAAGATGGGGGTTTGGTGAATATTTGGGGTGTTACACAAAATAATGGTATTTTAGCGGCCAAAATTGCCTTGTCGTCGTTACTAGAAGAGAATATTTATAACTATAGGTTTAGTGGCGAAGTATCTAGAATTGATTTTGCTCAAAAATTGGTAAATATACAGGGTACTTCAGTTTATTGGAGTGATTTAAACAAACCACTTGAAAATGGCCGATTATTGCAAGTGGGTGATTTGTTGGTTGCAGATGCTTCTACTAGGCTCGGATCATCGGCAGACCTAACTATAGATAAAGTACAAGTTAACCCAAACTTAACTACAGTTATTGTGAATGGTACGGTTGAGAGTAGCATGACGGGTAACAAAATCATAGTTCAAGGAGTTCCTATCGATGCACAATACGCTGTTTTGTCGGGATGTGCAGGAAATATTGTTTCTAGTGGTTCTATTGTGCAAGTGGCGGGAGTAGGGGTCATCAACACCCAAGTATTGAGGGCAACGACGCTTCAATGTTTACCGGTGGTTGTGCCTAGTGCCAATGCTACTTGCCCGGCTACGGCTATTGCTTCTTATCAAGTTTTAACGGGTTATATTTTTGGTACTCCCAATTACATCAGTAGGACAGCCTCGGTTCAACTTATTAATGGCCAAATAGTCCCTGTAGTTTGGGGCGCAGATACCGTGTTCTATTCGGGTATCGATACTTTAAGTAACGGGCAATTGGTAAGATTGGAAGCGACAACAGCCACTATTAATGGACCGCAGTACGGTTTATTATCCCTGCGCCAGTTAGGCACTCTGGATATAGATTCCTTTGGTCCGTATGGAAATTATGTCGGATGGAACTAAGAGCCGAAGGCTATTTCTTTGTAATAGCCTTGGTATTTCAAGACCATGATAGCCTAACTGCGGTTGCACCATCGGTTGTGGTGCAACCGCAGTCTTGATGGTTTATAAGGTTTTGAACCTTCTATGTTTTACTGCCTCGGCTAACCTCATTAAAACTTCTTGGGTACTTTCCCAACCAAGACAAGCATCGGTTATACTTTGACCATAAGTAAGTTTGAGAGGATCGTCTTTTCCAGGATTAAACGGTTGATTCCCTTCTTGTAAATTACTTTCTAACATAATTCCGCAGATGCTTTGGTTGCCGTCTTGGATTTGGCGTGCCAAACTTTCAGCCACGGAAACTTGTTCTTGATAGCGTTTATGGCTATTAGCATGGCTACAATCGACCATAAGGAACTGCGATAAGCCAGATATTTCTAATTGCTTACAGACACTTTGTATGCTATTGGCGTCATAGTTGGTAAAATTTTTGCCTCCCCTTAGAATGATATGACAATCTAGGTTTCCCCTAGATTCTACTATAGCTACTTGCCCGTTTTTATCCACTGATAAAAAATGGTGTTTTTGTTTAGCCGCTAAAATCCCATCTATGGCAATCTGGATATTTCCATCTGTACCATTTTTAAAGCCAACGGGAGCGGATAAACCTGACGCCAATTCCCTATGCACCTGACTTTCGGTAGTTCGAGCGCCGATTGCTCCCCAAGATATGAGGTCGCCGATATATTGAGGAGTAATGACATCTAAGAATTCACTGCCCGTAGGTAAGCCCATTTCGTTAATTTCTAATAACAGCGCTCTAGCTTTACGCAACCCTTCAGCGATTCGAAAACTTTGATCCAAATTAGGATCATTGATCAACCCTTTCCATCCTACAGTCGTACGAGGCTTTTCAAAATAGACTCTCATGACAATTTCAAGATAGTCGGTTAATTGAGGTTTTACAGAGTTTAACTGATGGGCGTACTCAATGGCCGCGTGGGTATCATGAATAGAGCAAGGTCCCACTACCACTAATAAACGGGGTGACTTGCCAGCAATAATGTCTGAAATTTTTTTACGACTTTCAACTATCCAATTAGCTAAACGCTTGTCGATAGGAAAAAACTCTAACAAATGTGAAGGTGGAGGAATGCGAGAAACCTTGACAATTCTTTCGTTATCAGCTGGATTATTCCTATCGGTCTCTGGGTTGTATGCTTCTGTGGTTGCCATAATTTTACAACATTGTGCCTCCAACAGTCATTTTATCAATTTTTATGGTAGGTTGTCCCACTCCTACGGGTACGCTTTGTCCATCCTTACCACAAGTCCCCAATCC
>JASGCH010000071.1 GCA_030054245.1 Gammaproteobacteria bacterium
TTATCCTTTATAATGAAAATAGTCGTAAACAAGGTTGAGATTGGCTCCTAGACACGAGTCCACCACCGGTTACCCGATTAATGCGTGAGGCTTTTGCCGCCAGCGGCGTAGCCGTCGGTGCAAAGGTCTCAAGAAACAAGGATAGTGTATTTTTTATTACGATATAAAAAGGGGATGGAGTATGTTGCATATCATTTTGATCATATTGCGTAAAGGTTTTAGCATAGGGTGTTTTATGCTATTGAGTGGGTACGCTTTGGGAATAGAGCTAACCGGTGCTGGGGCGACTTTTCCCTATCCGGTGTACGGTGCATGGGCTGCTGCCTACGAAAAAGCGTCTGGGGTAAAACTCAATTATCAATCTATCGGATCATCTGGTGGAGTGCGACAAATTAAAGCCAAAACAGTAGATTTTGGGGCTACAGATGCTCCATTGTCCCCAGAAGATTTGGATAAAAGTGGTTTATTGCAGTTTCCTGCCATCATTGGCGGTACAGTGCCTGTATTTAATTTAGAGGGCTTCAAGGCGGGGGAGCTACGACTTTCTGGTGCAGTGTTGGCGGATATTTTTTTGGGTAATATTACCAATTGGGATGATCCTAAAATTAGACTTCTCAATCCTGGGAAAAAATTTCCTAATCAAGCCATAACGGTTGTACATCGAGCCGATGGTTCAGGTACTACTTTTAATTTTACCGATTATCTTACTTCAGTTAGCAAGGATTGGGCCAATCAAGTTGGAAAAGGCAGTGCAGTAAAGTGGCTGGCACCAACAACAGTGGGAGGAAAGGGCAATGAAGGTGTGGCGGCCAATGTGTTGCGTTTGAATGGTTCTGTGGGTTATGTGGAGTATGCTTATGTCAAGAAAAATAAGATGTTGTATTTCAGTATGACTAACGCCGATGGATACTATGTTGAGCCTAAAGATGATGCTTTTGCTTTTGCGGCCTCCAGTGCAGACTGGTTTAGTGTAAAGGGTATGGGGATTTCGATGATTGGTGCTAAAGGCGCAAAAAGTTGGCCGATTAGCACCGCTTCTTTTATCTTGTTACAAAAAGAAAATGCTAAGCCAGAGAATATACAACAAGTACTAAAATTTTTTGATTGGTCGTTCAAAAATGGGAAATCTATTGCGGAAAACCTAGATTATGTGCCGTTACCAGATAATGTTGCTCAATACATTCGTAAGGAGGTATGGGCACAGCTTAGGTAACCCGTTTTGTTTTCTTTTGAATTGGGGCCATACCCAATCATCTATACCTCATGAACAATTCTAGGAATCAAATTTTAAGGACTGCCAAGGTATTGCGTTTCCAAGATGCGGTTGTTCACATAGTTACATTCATTTTTGCATCGCTGATTTTACTGGCTTTGTTGGCGGTTATTACCATGCTTACATGGGGTGCCCAGTCCGCACTGTCTAAGTTTGGTTTGGCGTTTTTTTGGTACGCAGAGTGGGATATTATCAACGAAGAGCATGGGGCGTTTTTTGCCTTACTAGGGACGGTCCTGACCTCGACAATAGCCTTGTTGCTGGCAGTGCCGATGTCTTTTGGCATTGCTTTATTTTTAACCGAGACTTGTCCTACCAATTTACGCCGTATTTTGGGTACGGCCATAGAATTATTGGCGGCTATACCGTCTATTATCTACGGTATGTTTGGCTTGTTTATCTTTGCCCCTTGGTTTGCTGAATATGGACAACCTGGGTTATATACGGTACTGAAATACCTACCTATTATTGGTAGTGCATTTGGCGGATCGACCAATGGTATAGGAATTTTAACGGCTGGTTTAATACTGTCGTTTATGATTTTACCTTTTATTGCGGCTGTTATGCGCGATGTATTTGAAGTTGTTCCACCCATGTTGCGTGAATCGGCTTATGGTTTAGGGTGTACACAATGGGAAGTGATGCGTTATGTTGTCCTACCTTATACGCGTATTGGAGTGCTCGGTGGGGTTGTTTTAGGTTTAGGTCGAGCACTAGGTGAAACTATGGCAGTAACTTTTGTTATTGGTAATGCAAACCGATTGCCTACCTCTGTGTACTCGCCTGGCACATCTATTGCCTCGACTTTAGCTAATGAATTTGGTGAGGCTAGTGATTTACATCTTTCAGCACTTTTTGCTCTGGGATTGTTGCTATTTTTTGTGAGCTTAGTCGTGATATTGTTATCTAAATGGTTGATTTCACGCTCGGTACGAGTATGAACATCTGCAGGTCAGAAGTGACATGGTTGAGACCTTGGCACTGACGGCTACGCCGCTGGTGCAACAATCTTGAGGTGCGAAGGTTTCTAAGTAGTTTGTCGGTTTATATTTTAAAAGTATTGTAACATGATGAATACTCGATTGTACCAAAAGCGTAAGATAGTAAACTGGATAGGGTTGGTGTTGTCTATGTTCGCCATGTTTGCTGGTCTCGTGGTTTTATCGTGGATTTTGTATGTGTTATTCAAAAATGGCTTGCAGGCGCTGACACTGAATATTTTGTTTGAATCGACACCCGCACCGGGTGTCGACGGGGGGGGCTTGGCTAATGCGATCGTCGGTAGTTTGTTGATGGTGTTATTTGCAGTCTTGGTGAGTATGCCCATTGGTATATTTGCTGGGGTTTATTTAGTGGAGTATAGTCGGCAAAATTGGTTTGCTAGGTTGGTATATTTGGCTACAGATATCATGATTTCTACACCGTCGATCATTCTCGGTTTATTTGTATATGCTATATATGTAGCACAGGTAAAGCATTTTTCTGGTTGGGCGGGTGTTTTGGTTTTGTCGCTACTAGCGACTCCAGTTATCCTAAAAAGTACCACCAATATGCTTATGCTGGTGCCAGGTGGGTTAAGGGAGGCGGCTTTTGCTTTAGGGGCATCGCGTTGGAAAACCTCTTTTTCGGTAACTTTGCGTGTGGCTAAAGCAGGCGTGGTAACTGGTGTACTTTTGGCTCTTGCACGCATTAGCGGTGAAACTGCCCCGTTGCTGTTTACGGCACTCAACAATCAATTTTTCTCTTTAAATATGAACGCTCCTTTGGCGAATTTACCCGTGGTTATATTCCAGTTTGCTTTGAGTCCGTACGAAAATTGGGAGCGTTTGGCTTGGGCTGGTGCTTTACTCATTACGCTGATGGTTTTGTTTATTAATATTGTTGCGCGGGCATTCTTTCGCAATCGAATAGCTACTTAGAGACCATTGCACCTCGGCTACGCCGCTCGGACGAGCAACCAAAAGCACAAGGAGCGAGTGCCTCTAGAGAAATTCAGTAAAATGAGACTTTTGCATAACGCCGCAATTTGGCAGTGTAGCCAGCGGCGTAGCCGTTGGTGCAAAAGTCTCTAATATACATAACTTAGACATGGATACATTACAAGATAAACACGCCATAGAAATAGTCAATGTCAGTTTTTATTATGGGGAGGTTTTAGCTTTAAAAAATATTACTCTAAACATATCAGAAAAAAAAGTTACGGCTTTTATAGGTCCTTCTGGGTGTGGTAAATCCACTCTTTTACGCACTCTAAACCGGATGTATAGCTTGTACCCTGGTCATCATGCCGAAGGCAAGATATTGTTATACGGGGAAAATATTTTAGATCCCAAACACGATTTAAACTTATTGCGTGCACGCGTGGGGATGGTGTTTCAAAAACCCACACCTTTCCCCATGTCTATATACGATAATATCGCTTTTGGCATTAAACTATATCAAAAATTGAGCAAAGCTGACCTAAACCAAAGAGTAGAGTGGGCTTTGAGTAAAGCGGCTTTGTGGGACGAAGTGAAAGATAAATTAGGTCAAAATGGTCTTTCGTTATCTGGTGGACAACAGCAAAGGCTGTGTATAGCTCGTACCGTAGCAATATCTCCCTCGGTCATTTTATTGGACGAACCCACTTCGGCCTTGGACCCTATTGCTACAGCTAAAATAGAAGAATTAGTACACGAACTAAAAAGAGATTATACTGTGGTAATGGTAACACATAATATGCAACAGGCGGCACGAGTGTCAGACTATACGGCGTATATGTATTTAGGTGAGATGCGGGAGTTTGGTAAAACCGGTCAAATTTTTACTAATCCGAAAAATAAAAACACAGAAGATTATATCACTGGGCGTTTTGGTTAGTAGAGACCTTTGCAAAACTCCGGCGAACTGTCAAAGTACAAGGCTTGAGCGAACGCTCCCAACGGAATTTGCTCAAAAAAACCTTTGCACCATCGGCTATGCCGCTCGGTGAGCTGTCATAATTACAAGGCTGGAGCGCTAGCGCAACCGGCGGAATTTACTCAAATGATCATTCGCTGGTGAGTACCGCATAACGCAGTAATTTGACAACCGCGGCGTAGCCGATGGTGCGACAGTCTTTACGATAACAAGCCTGTTCCACTAGTTATATAACTACGATATAAACCTATATGGAAAAACATGTATCAAGCCAATTTGACGCAGAATTGGCAGAAATTTCATCTAAGTTATCCGAGCTAGGTAGCTTAGTCGAGCAACAAATTATAGATGCCTTTGTAGCATTAGTAAACTTTGATACGATTATTGCTGATCGTGTACTGACCCATGAAAAATTGGTGAATAGGATGGAAATGGAGATAGACCATGAGATATCTTCTATTATTGCCCGGCGCCAACCTACTGCTCGCGATTTGCGCTTACTTATCGCTATATCGAAAAGTACAGCAAATTTAGAGCGTGCTGGAGATGAAACAGAGCGTATTGCTCGCATGGTAAAAAAAATTATATCGCACGACAATAATCTGCGGACTTTGCCTGCATCAGAATTGCGTTTGGCGGCGGATTTAGCTTCTAGGTTGTTACGCAAGACACTCAATGCGTTTACGCTTTTAGACATCCAAGTGGCTCTATCGATTATGTCTGAAGATGATTTGATTGACGCAGAATTTGACGGCTTTGTGCGCAAGCTGATTACCTATATGATGGAAGATCCGCGTACTATATCCGCAAGTTTAGATCTACTCTTTGTAGCTAAGGCCATTGAACGCATAGGCGATCACGCGAAAAATATTGCTGAATGTATTATATATGTTGTCAAAGGTGAAGATGTACGCCATACCGCTCGTGCTGAAGTCGAGCTGGTTGTGAAGAATCCTAGGAGGTAGTTACGCATAGCATAATAAGACTGTTGCTCCATCGGCTGGTGCCGCTCTACGAGCTACCAAGGTACAAGGCTTGAGTTGCGCGCAACCAGCGGAATTTATTCAAATGATCATTCGCTGGTGAGCACCTACATAACGCAGTAATTGGGTAGCCTAGTAGGTTGTGCAACAGTCTTTTTGATACACTATCCCCAATTTTATTCCGACTCTCTAACCATCCCTTCCGCGTTCCTATGCAACAGTCTTTATGTATTCATTGATTAGACCCTTCTTATTTGCATTGGAACCAGAGCTTAGTCACGATCATACTTTGAGATTTTTAGCTTTTGTACAAAAATACAATTGGTTTTCTCGGATTTTTCAATCGACTTGGGTGGATGATCCATGTTCTATTGCAGGGTTAAAGTTTTTGAATCGTGTGGGTTTGGCCGCTGGCTTAGACAAACAGGCTTTGGCTTTGGGGGCTTTTTCAGCTATGGGTTTTGGGTTTATCGAATTGGGAACGGTAACACCCTTACCACAAAAGGGTCAAGAAAAACCTCGGTTATTTCGATCCGTAAACCAAAGTGCTATTATCAATCGCTTTGGTTTTAATAGTGTTGGAGTTGATCAGTTTTTAAGTAACCTGCAAGAATCTAAACAATATATGCCAAGAACTAGTTTAATTGGTATTAATATTGGTAAAAATGCCCAAACTTCAATCGCTCTATCCGTCAACGATTACTTGTTAAATTTACAAAAAGTCTATCCTTTTGCCGACTATATAACCCTTAATATTTCCAGCCCTAACACAGAAAATTTAAGGACTTTGCAACAAGGTACAGAACTATCGTCATTGCTGACTAACATTTCCGAAAAACGCACAGAGTTAGCCAATACTTACCAGCGAAAATTGCCGATTTTTATTAAAATTTCACCTGATTTATTCCCCCAAGACATTCAAGTGATTGCTGAGATCATCAAAGGGCTAGTGGCACCAGATGCGACCATTGAAGATGCTGATTGGGGAGTTATTGCGACGAATACTACTTTGTCAAGAATGGGCGTTGATAATCCCCAATTTGCCAAAGAACCCGGTGGGTTATCTGGAAAACCCTTGAAAAATTTAAGCACGCGCGTAGTTATGCTTTTGCGTGAATATTTAGGCCACCAAGTACCTATCATTGCCACGGGTGGTATTTTTTCAGGAGAAGATGCCATGGAAAAATTGTCCGCTGGCGCTAATTTAGTGCAAATTTATAGTGGATTCATATTTCAGGGACCGCGTTTGGTGAAGCAAATTGCCACGGTATGCCAACGAACTTACCAGGTCTAGACTGCCAAAATACCGTTGGCCGCGCGCGTTGCCATAATTACCATAGATGGCGGCACCAGTGGAATTTACGAGTTAAGACGGTTGTACCGACGGCTACGCCGATCGGACGAGCTACTAAATGACATGGCTGGAGTTCGCCTCCCGCGGCATAGCCTATGGTGCAATAGTCTGGATGGTGCAACAGTCTTGTCTTTAGGATAGCTTAGGTTCCCTAGCACCAAACAAGGTGCGCCCTATTCTCAACATAGTGCTCCCCGCTTGTATGGCTAAATCCAGGTCATCAGAAGTCCCCATTGACAAAGTATCAATAGGAGCCTGGGGAAAATTAGTTTGTAATTGTAAAAATAAGGTTTGGATTTGCCTATAGCTGGTTAGTAAGTGATCCCCCGGGTCTGGAAAAGTC
>JASGCH010000072.1:0-5420 GCA_030054245.1 Gammaproteobacteria bacterium
AAGAAAATTAACCGAAGCTGAAGGCTTAGAACGCTATTTACATAATAAATACACTGGACAAAAGCGGTTTTCATTAGAAGGTGGAGAGAGTTTTATTGTTTGTATGGATGAGCTCATTCGTCAAGCCGGTAGCGGGGGGATCCAAGAAATAGTCATTGGTATGGCACATCGCGGAAGATTAAATTTACTCATCAATACCTTACGCAAAAACCCTAAAGACTTATTTGCTGAATTTGAGCACACGGCACCGGAAGATTTACCCGCGGGAGATGTTAAATACCATCAAGGATTTAGTTCTGATATAGCGACACCCGGTGGACCGCTCCATTTAACTTTGGCGTTTAACCCTTCACACCTAGAAATTGTCAACCCGGTGGTCATAGGCTCAGTACGGGCACGCATGGATAGAAGACAAGATCACGCTGGAGAACAAGTTTTACCCGTGGTGGTGCACGGCGACGCGGCTATTGCCGGTCAAGGGGTGAATCAAGAAACTTTTGCTTTAGCTCAAACCCGTGGTTACACCACACATGGCACGATTCACATCGTGATCAACAACCAAATTGGCTTTACCACTTCGGACCCGCGCGATATGCGTTCCAGTGCTTTTTGTACGGATATCGCCAAAATGGTCGAAGCACCGGTGTTACATGTCAACGGCGACGATCCAGAAGCAGTGGTTTTTGTAACCCAATTGGCAGTGGATTATCGCAAACAATTTAAACAAGATGTCGTCATCGATATCATTTGCTTTCGCAAACTTGGGCACAATGAGCAAGATACCCCGGCGATCACCCAACCTTTGATGTATAGCGTCATTGCCAAACATCTTGGCGTTCGCCAATTGTATGCTAACAAATTAATTGCCCAAAAAATTCTCGATGTATCTGAGGTTACCCAATTGGTGGATGCTTACCGTCAAGAATTAGACAATGGGGTCCATACCCAAGAGGTAGTTTTAACCAATTATAAAAATCAGTTTTCTACCGACTGGTCGCCTTTTCTCAACCGTGTGTGGAGTGATCAGGCAAACACAGCTATCCCTGTTTCAGAGTGGCGGAGACTGGCGGAACAAACTTGCCAATTGCCTAACAATATAACCGTCCATTCTTTGGTAGAAAAAGTGTATAAAGATCGTCTGGCGATGGGGCGGGGTGAAATACCCGTGGATTGGGGAATGGGAGAACAAATGGCTTACGCCTCATTGCTGGTGAGTGCTTATCCGGTACGCATCTCAGGAGAAGACTGCGGTCGGGGAACCTTTTCCCACCGTCATGCCGTTATACATGATCAAAAGCGTACCAGCTGGGATACTGGGACATACATTCCTTTACAAAATATATCGGAAGGACAAGCGCATTTTACGATCATAGATTCTATTTTATCCGAAGAAGCTGTGATGGCTTTTGAATACGGTTATGCCTCCAATGCACCCGATACTTTGGTCGTTTGGGAGGGTCAATTTGGCGATTTTGCGAATGGAGCGCAAATGGTGATTGACCAATTTATAGTTTCAGCTGAGGTCAAGTGGGGGCGGTTAAATGGCATTGTACTCATGTTGCCACACGGACACGAAGGGCAAGGTCCAGAGCACAGTTCAGCACGCTTAGAAAGGTTTATGCAACTCGCCGCCAACAACAACATCAACATCGTACAACCCACCACTGCCAGTCAAATTTTTCATATTTTGCGTAGGCAAATGGTACGCAATATCCGTAAACCTTTGATTATTTTTACCCCCAAATCCTTATTGCGCAAAAAAGAAGCCTGCTCACCTTTGTCGGAATTTACTGAAGGGGCTTTTCAAACGGTCATCGCTGATGAAGGGGGTTTGTCCGCAGACAAAGTCAATCGATTGATCGTTTGTACGGGTAAAGTCTATTTTGATTTGGTGCAAAAAAGGCAGGAACTGGATGTAAACCATGTGGCGATCATTCGACTAGAACAACTCTACCCTTTTCCACAAAAAGTATTTAAGAGTGTGTTGAATCTTTATCCCCATTTAACAGAAGTCATTTGGTGTCAGGAAGAACCTAAAAATCAGGGAGCTTGGTTTTTTATTCAACCCGCTATTTTTGACCATTTGGAAACAGGGCAAAAATTGGCTTATGCGGGACGCATGGATTCAGCATCGCCCGCGGTAGGCTATTTGCATTTACACCAGAGTCAACAAAAGGAATTGGTCGATCAAGCTTTTAGCAAAATCAACCATTATCTGGAGAAGTAGCATCGAGATGAGGAAGGTACTTGTTTATGATAAGATATTTAAGATCGCTGTCGCGTCGGCTGTCATGATTAAAAACTGAAGTTCGCTTCCAGCCGAATTGACGCCGGGCCCACCTAAGGGTGAGCCGCATCACGCATGCTAGGATGAATCCAGCAGTGGCCATCCTAGTGCGCTAGCTGTTTAACGGGTTTAACAGCCCAACACATTCAATAGTATGAAAGAAATAGACATAAAAATACCGCAATTAGCCGAGTCGGTTACGCAAGGCACTTTGTTAGAATGGAAGTATCAGGTGGGCGATACTGTGTTGAGAGATGCCATCTTGGTTGAACTGGAAACAGATAAAGTAGTCCTCGAGATAGTGGCTTCAGAGGGAGGAGGGATTTTGCAAACAATCTTGGCTAAAAATGGAGAAACGGTGTATCCTCAACAGGTTATCGCCAAAATGATGTTACAAGAAGGTGGGGTCATGGCTACAAACTCTCATTCTCAGGTGCCCCAGACTCCACAAACTCCGCAGATTCCCGAAGAAGCTCCCAGAGCCACCAAGACACAGCCGGCTGGTAGCGAAGGAGGGTTTGCTTCGTCCATCCCTGTGGCTATGCCAGCGGCGGCTAAACTCCTACGAGAACATAGCTTAGACCCAGCAACCATTGCGGGTTCCGGTCGGGGAGGGCGTATTACCAAAGAAGATGTACGACAGATCTTAGAAGTTAATATACCCCCTAGTTCAGTCCGGCCAGAACCACCCACTAAAGCCCTAGAAGTCAGCGCGCCGCCGATACCCACTAGCCATAGACCTGAACAAAGAGTGCCAATGACGCGACTGCGTGCACGAATTGCCGAACGACTCCTGCAATCGCAAGCCAACAACGCCATCTTGACTACTTTTAACGAAGTCAATATGGCGCCCATTATTCAATTGCGCCAAAAGTACCAAGAGCGCTTTGAAAAGGCCCACGGTGTTAAATTAGGGTTTATGAGTTTTTTTGTCAAAGCCGCAGTATATGCCTTAAAAAAATTTCCCATATTAAATGCTTCAGTCGAAGGGGCTGATATTATTTATCACGGTTATTTTGATATAGGTATCGCGGTCGGTTCGGCACGAGGTTTGGTTGTGCCCATTATTCGAGACGCTGACCAGCTGAGTTTTGCTGAAATAGAAAAGAAAATCACACTCTATGGCCATAAAGCCCAAGAGGGAAAATTAGACTTGGCTGATTTAACCGGCGGAACTTTTTCAATTTCTAACGGTGGTGTGTTTGGTTCCATGTTGTCTACGCCGATTATCAATCCACCGCAATCAGCGATTTTAGGGATTCATGCCACCAAGGATAGGGCGGTCGTAGAAAATGGGCAAATTGTCATTCGGCCGATCAATTATTTAGCCATGAGTTACGATCATCGTATCATCGATGGACGCGAGGCGGTACAGGGTTTGGTGGCTATGAAAGACGCCTTAGAAGACCCGGCGACTTTGTTGTTTGATTTATAATCTAGCCTCATCACTTGGAGTACCAAAATGTCTAATTACGATGTTATAGCAGTGGGTGGAGGACCCGGTGGTTATGTCGCCGCCATAAGAGCGGCACAACTTGGCTTAAAAGTCGCTTGTATCGATGCGTCTAGGCGGCCTGATGGAAAACCAGCGCTGGGTGGCACCTGCACCAATGTGGGTTGTATTCCTTCTAAAGCTCTCTTGCAATCCAGCGAATTTTTTTCTTTGTTGCAAAACGATTTTGCCACACACGGCATTCAGGTGAAGGACGCCAAAATCGACTTGGCACAAATGATGCAAAGAAAAAACCAAATCATTCAACAAAACAACCTAGGGGTAGCTTACCTCTTAAAAAAAAATAAAGTTGATTTTTATCATGGCACAGCGGAATGGGTCGAACCGCCCTCTAGGGGAGACTCTTACCCACATCGGATTAAAGTGGTGACGACTCAAGGGGAATCCATACTCCAAAGCAAAAACTTGGTCATAGCCACCGGTTCCCTGCCAAGACCTTTGCCCGATTTAGCCTTTGACGAACACAGAGTCTTGTCCAACGAAGGTATTTTAAGCTTGACTGAAGTACCTAAGGTATTGTGCGTTTTAGGTGCTGGAGTGATTGGCTTAGAAATGGGCTCGGTCTGGCAACGCTTGGGGGCCAAAGTCATTATTTTAGAAGCGCTCCAAGATTTTTTGCCAGCGGCCGATCGATCCATCAGCCAAGAAGCTTATAAATTTTTTAAAGCCCAAGGATTGACTCTAGAACTTGGCATCCGTTTGCAGTCGGCCGTCGTTGCTGACCAAGCCGTGCATATTCAATATCACAACGCCCGTGGAGAATTGCAATCCATCCAAGCCGACCAGTTTTTGGTGTCCATTGGGCGCATCGCTCAAACTCAAGGTCTGAACCTGGCTATTTCAGGGGTAGAGACTCTACCCGATGGTAAAATTAAGGTGGACTCTCGCTTACAAACCAATGTACCCGGCATTTGGGCTGTTGGCGATGTGATAGGGGGACCTATGTTAGCACACAAAGCTGAAGAAGAAGGGGTGGCGGTGGCAGAATCTATTGCAGGACAATCGGGACATGTCAATTATCAAACCATTCCTTGGGTCATTTACACCGACCCTGAATTAGCTTGGGTGGGCCAAACCGAGCAACAAGTACAAGCTTTAGGAAGAGCTTACAAAGTAGGTAGCTTTCCGTTTATGGCGAACGGGCGAGCACGAGCGCTCGGCAATACCCATGGCTTGGTAAAAATCATCGCCGACGCCAACACCGACGAAATTTTAGGGGTGCACATCTTAGGTCCACAAGCCAGCGAACTGATTGCTGAAGCGGCTATGGCTATGGAATTTAGAGCCACTAGCGAAGACTTGGCGCGCATCTGCCACGCTCACCCCAGCCTTGCCGAA
Organism: Gammaproteobacteria bacterium; assembly: GCA_030054245.1. Lineage (GTDB taxonomy): Bacteria > Pseudomonadota > Gammaproteobacteria > Burkholderiales > Burkholderiaceae_C > JASGCH01. The sequence continues at coordinate 5,139 of JASGCH010000072.1, forward strand.
ACCACCCGAGAAGCGGCCTTGGCGGTTACTGGCAGGGCCTTGCATATTTGAGGTCACAAGACCTTTGCACAAGCTCGGACGAGCTAGCCAATGACAAGGCTTCTGCGATCGCCCCCAGCTTCATTTCCGAAGAGGGTCATGGTGGGCGTTCCCAGTCTCGCATATTGAGTATATGCGAGACTGGGAGCGGAAGCCTTGCCGAAACCACCCGAGAAGCGGCCTTGGCGGTTACTGGCAGGGCCTTGCATATTTGAGGTCACAAGACCTTTGCACAAGCTCGGA
>JASGCH010000072.1:5520-6842 GCA_030054245.1 Gammaproteobacteria bacterium
ACTGGCAGGGCCTTGCATATTTGAGGTCACAAGACCTTTGCACAAGCTCGGACGAACTAGCCAATGACAAGGCTTCCGCGATCGCCTCAGCTTCATTTTCGAAGAGGGTCATGGTGGGAGCGGAAGCGCAATGGATAGCGCAACGAACTGGGGTACCTACATAACGCATTAATGGGGCAGTGTAGCCGCGGCGTAGCCGCAATTGTAGTACCTCTGCGAGCTATTCTCGCCTATACTCAATAGTGAGTTAGCTAACTTCGTCATTTGGCAGTGTAGCCGGCGGCAAAGCCAAGGGTGCAACGGTCTGGATAATGCTGTATACTTTAGGCTGCTATCAGGTTTTCCTTATATAGACTTCAAAATTTAAAGCCAAAATGAGATTTGAATATGGATTTAGGTGTAAATAAAAACAATAATTTTTCATTCAACTCCTTAGAGTCCATAAGAAAACGCTTGCTTGACCTAACCAGCAAAAACAATCTTCTCAATTATCGTCATCCTAAAGTGAGTTGTATTCGAATAATTGATGAACAACCTAATCAAATTTTTGAATCCCTCTCCAATCATCAAAAATTTACATTCGTACCTATTCCTGAACCTACCCATGCAGACATGTTAAAAGCGGGGTTGATTAGGTTTGATGAAGTTCAACAAAAACAAATCACAGTGGAGGTTACAGCCGAACAGTGGGCAAAACATTTAGGTTTGTCTGTGGCCTATGAGCTTGCGCATCCATCCTCTGTCCATGAAGAGCGACATTCCAACTCAAATCTGCAAACTTTATTATACGAAACGGATCTTGAAGCACGCTTAAGGAAAATTAGAAATTCTGCTGAAATAGCCATGGAAGAGAGTGGTTCTAACATCCTTTATTTGGCTTTAGGTTTTTTAGAGTGGTATGAAAGTAAGGACTCTGAAATAGCTAGGTTGGCTCCTCTATTTACCATTCCCGTCTCTTTGGAACGGGCTGATCTCAAAGCGGGTGTCTATAGATACCAAATTCAAATAAAAGATGACAACTTAATTACCAATATTACTTTAAGAGAAAAACTTTTAAGTGATTTTCGCTATGTTTTGCCAGATATCACCGATGAAATTTTTCCAGAGGATTATTTTGAACAAATCAACGAAACCATCATTCAATATCAACCCAGATGGAAGGTGAGGCGATTGGCATCTCTTGTAATGCTTAACTTCACCAAGCAGGTCATGTACGAGGATTTAAATCCAGAGATTTGGCCAGCAGGCTCAAAGATTCAGGATCATACCATTATTAAACATTTTTTTTCACATGCCGATAGTGATAGTGGTGATGGAGGGGC
>JASGCH010000073.1 GCA_030054245.1 Gammaproteobacteria bacterium
ATAACCAAGACCTGGCCACCTATGTCCGCCATGGTTCTGAACGAAGACGGTGCCAAGAAACATGGATTGATTTTGTTGCCAGAAGGAAACTTGCCATAGTGAAAGGACGGTTGCTCCATTGGCTGGTGCAACGGTCTTTTAGATGGTAATTTCTAAATGGGTGTTGGCTTGATCAGGTAAAATGCAGGCTTCCATTGCAAGAGGCCGATATTTCCTACGGACGATGGGTGCGCAAGCTCTGGCAAGTTACCTTCATCACGAAGCGGGTTGGAGCTCCGTACGGGTTCGAATTTTATGAGTTCACTTGATTTTAATTAATAACATCATGTCTCTACGCATTAACGATGAAGCGCCAAATTTTGACGCCACTACCACCCATGGTCCTATTCATTTTCATGAATGGATAGGTCAAAGCTGGGCTATTTTATTTTCGCATCCCAAAGACTTTACCCCGGTTTGTACCACCGAACTTGGTTATATGGCGAAATTAGAACATGAATTTATAAAACGGAATTGTAAAATTATTGGTTTGAGCGTTGATTCGGTGCAAGATCATTCACGGTGGTTACAAGATATTGAAGACACTCAAGGACACAAAGTGAACTACCCGATGATAGGGGATGTAGACTTGACCGTGGCTAAACTCTATAATATGTTGCCGGCAGAAGCCACGGGAACTGCTCAGGGAAGAAACGCGGCCTCTAATGCCACGGTACGATCGGTTTTTATCATTGGACCGGATAAAAAGATAAAGTTATTTTTAACCTATCCCATGACTACGGGGCGAAATTTTGACGAAATACTGCGTGTTTTAGATTCCTTACAATTAACTGCGCCCCACAAAGTAGCAACACCTGTGAATTGGAAAAGTGGGGATGATGTCATCATAGCCGCTTCCGTCAGCGACGAAGAAGCCAAAGGTCTATTTAAAGATGGGTGGAAGGCTCTAAAACCCTATTTGCGCATAGTTAAACAACCTAAGTGAAAGGATGGATGTACATCCTCAAGACTGTTGCACAACTCAAGCCTTGTAATTGGGTAGCTCGCCGAGCGGCACCAGCCGATGGTGCAATGGTCTTGGCACCACCATGGCCGTCTGGCTACACATTGAACAAAAAGTGCATCACATCGCCGTCACAAACTAGGTAGTCCTTGCCTTCAGTACGGAGTTTTCCAGCATCTTTGGCGCCTTGTTCACCGCGACAAGCGATATAATCATTAAAAGCAATGGTTTGTGCCCGGATAAAACCTTTTTCAAAATCCGTATGGATGACCCCGGCGGCTTGGGGGGCAGAGCTTCCTTTCCGTACAGTCCAAGCTTTTACTTCCTTAGGTCCTGCAGTAAAAAAAGTTTGTAAACCTAGTAAAGAATAAGCAGTTTTGGTAATACGATCCAAGCCAGTTTCTAATTGACCAGTGTCTGCCAAAAATAATTGTTTCTCCTCATCGGTCAAATTATGAATTTCAGACTCTAGTTTGGCACACACTATTTCGATAGGGATGCTTCTTTCTCTGGAATAGGCCACTAATTTATCCAATAAGGGATTATGGGTGAATCCATTTTCAGCTACATTGGCAATAAACATGAGGGGTTTCGCCGTGATTAAGAATAGTGGAGCGATGATATGTAAATCCTTTTCGGCCAATTGCAAGGAATTGATCCCTTTTCCTTGGTCCAGACAATCTAGGCACTTTTGTAAAATAGGTAATTGTTGAGCGGCTTGTTTATCTAATCCAGCCTTACTGGCTTTAGTCAGGCGTTGTAAATACTTTTCGACGGTTGCCAAATCAGCCAAGCAAAGTTCAGTTTCGATCACTTGGATATCGTCTATCGGATCAATTTTGCCGGCAACATGGGTGACATTTTCATCGTCAAAACATCTCACTATGTGCACAATAGCGTCGGTTTCACGGATATTGGCTAAAAACTGGTTACCTAAACCTTCCCCCTTACTTGCGCCAGCCACTAGCCCAGCAATATCGACAAATTCAACAGTAACTGGTACTATTTTCTGGGGGTGAACTATTTCCGCCAATAAATGTAATCGCTTGTCCGAGACTTCAACGATACCATGGTTGGGTTCAATGGTACAAAACGGATAGTTCTCAGCGGCTATCGATGCGTGTGTTAATGCATTAAACAAAGTCGATTTACCTACATTAGGCAATCCCACGATACCACATTTTAAGCCCATTTTAGATATTTAGTATGTTCTACAATAGAGGGTTGCCTCATTGTAGGACGGTTATACAACACAAGTTCCACATGACCAAGACCACTGCACCCTTAGGTTCACCGCGGGTTGCCCAATGGCGGCAATTCGCTCATCCTTGGATGAAGTATGCCGGTGGGAGTTTCGCTTGATAAGACTGTTGCACCACCGGCTGGTGCCGCGCGGTTACACTGCCAAATTACTGCGTTATGACTGCTCACCGAGGTAGTGTAAGACACAGTCTTATCGATTTAATTCAGGACCAAATTTAAGATCAAGTTTTTTTAATCCCTCCAGTAAATCTTCATAAGCTGAAACCACATACTGGGCTAGGCCACGGATACCTATTTCAATATGTCTTCCATATTGGGGGTCATCAACACTAGGGAGGCTAAATAGTTTTACTTGAGGGTGAAGTGACTCTATCCGCTCCATCAATGGGGTAATATGAGACTCCATAATGCTGAAGATGATAATAGATTTTTCAATCATTTGGCTTTGTTGAAAACAAAAAGAGTAATAGGTATCGAGCACCCATCCCATCATAGGCCAAGCCATAATAGGGAAGCCTGGCAAGAAATGTATGGCCCCAGTGTCTATACTACAACCCGGTGACACACAAGTAAATCCTGGGATTTGGTTGTATGGGTTGGGTATAATTTGGGCGTTTTGCGGGAACATACCCATATTTAATCTATGCCAATTGGTTTCTTCATCCAGAGGCAAGCCTTGCGATATGATTCTTTGTTTTATCAAATGTTCAGCTTCCTTATGGAGTACTAAAGTTTGGTCGAGCGCATGAGCTGCACTTTGCCTCGTATGGTCGTCTGGAGTGGAGCCAATACCTCCAAAAGATATATAAACACCTGGGTTGCTAAACAGATGCCTTAAATGCTGGGAGATAAGGTTAAAATTATCTCCTATAAAGTGTACCGAACTAAGCGTCAACCCCCTTTTTTGAAACAATTCCAAAGCTTTTGAAAAATGCTTGTCTTGGCGTTTTCCGAGAAGGATTTCATCACCAATAATCAAAAGACCAAAAAACGGTATGTGATCCATAATATGCAACGAAGGTTCTAGGAACTGACCGCTTTTAATTTTTGTGCCATGCGTACCAAAGATTCAATGCCACTCTTTTCTGCGGCGTGGCACCAAGTTTTGATGTGCTCGACCAGTTGGTCGCTGTTACTTTTTGTATCCAACCAAGTCTTTTTTAAGTCATCGCGCATAGTGACCATAAAATCACATTCGGGTAGCGATTTTCTTGCAATTTCAAGTAGTTTACTCTCGCTCTCAGGGATATTTTCAATTTTGTGCATCCATCGTCTAGACACCTTTACCACCTGTTTGGGCAGGGTGCCTTGGATTTTTGCCAGTTCACGGTTACAAATTTTTTTAATTTCTTGGGCGTATAACTTCATAAACTCGTGGCGATGTTTGATTAAGTTAGTACGCAAGGTAGCAAAAAAGTGCAAGTTTTCTTCTTCAGGTGATAACTTCAGATGGCTAGAATATTGTATTTGTGGAGGCACCCGTTTGACTTCAACCCAACCTAACCAAGAGAGCAACTTAATATAGACCCACCCTATATCTAATTCATAGCGCTTAATAGAAAATTTTGCACTCGTAGGATAAGTATGGTGGTTGTTGTGCAATTCTTCACCTCCTATAATGATGCCAATAGGTAGAAAATTGGTACTTTGATCAGGGATGTCAAAATTTCTATAGCCCCAATAATGACCAATTCCATTAACCATTCCCGCGGCAAACAATGGAATCCATATCATTTGTACTGCCCATACAGTGAGACCAATAACACCAAAAAACAACAAATCTAGGATTAGCATGAGGTTAATCCCAAGTTGGTGGTGGCGAGAATAAACATTTTTTTCAATCCAATCTTCGGGCGTCCCTTTACCATAACGCGTCAAGGTATCCTGAATTTGAGCCGCCTCCCGATATAACTCAGCCCCTCTTAACATTAAGGTTTTAATGCCCTTGATTTTGGGACTATGGGGGTCGTCTTGAGTTTCACATTTTGCGTGATGTTTACGGTGAACGGCAACCCAAGCTTTGGTGCCCATGCCCGTAGTTAACCATAACCAAAATCTAAAGAAATGTGCTAAACCCGATTTCATTTCTAAAGTTCTATGGGCCTGATAACGATGCAAATACAAGGTAACCGAGACAATAGTAAGATGGGTCAGTACCAAGGTTATTACGGCTAGTTGTAAAAAACTGAGTCCCCATATACCATGGATTAACCAAGTTAAGATAATATCCAACATTTGAGTCAATTGATAAAAAAGCTAAAAAGAATTAGATGATGCAACCATTATTCCAATTTTTTGGGTATTATACATTAAAGACTGTGGTGCCACCGATTGCACTGCCATAAGACTGCGTTAGGTGCTTCACCCCGGGTCAGCTTCATTGGAAATGAAGCTGGAGGCGAACTTCAGCTTTGTCATTGGGTGGCTCGTCCGCGCGGCACCAGCCGATGGTCCAACGGCCTTTATCCATAAATCAGCTGACCTATTTTTTTACTGCTTCTCAACATGATTGAATTAATTGTCATCGCCTCTAACGCGCAAGCACTAACCCTTTTAGAAGAATTTACCGCACCAGGCTTGCTAGCCATTACTTTAGAAGACGCCTCGGCTAATCAGTCGGTAGAGGAATCCATTAGTTTGTTGAATGTCTCGAACGCGCAAGAGAATATGCCGGTTTGGGACTGCGTTCAGCTGTTCCTATTGTTTGAAGATTGGGAAAGTACACAAGAGGGTCTTCCTATTTTATATGGGTACGGGGTGACAGAAAATCAACTAGCGGGGTTTAGAGTGGTAGGAGATAAGGATTGGATTGAACATATCAAGGATCAATTTCATCCGATTGAAATTATGTACGGATTTTGGCTAGTACCAACTTGGCATGAAGTTCCACAAGAAGCTAAAAATTACTTGTTTTTAGATCCCGGATTGGCTTTTGGCACCGGCAGTCATCCCACTACTTTGATGTGTCTGCGATGGTTATTAAATCATAATCTTCAAGACCAATCTTTGTTAGATTATGGGTGTGGCTCCGGTATTTTGGCCATGGTTGCCGCCAAATTGAGTGCACGGCCCGTTTATGCGGTGGATATTGACACGGTGGCGGTGACCGTTACCTTGGATAATGCTCGCCTGAATCAAGTCATGATCCATGCCCAGACACCCGGAAAATTAGATAGGCAATTTCATCTGGTGATGGCTAATATTGTTTGCCAACCTTTAATAGATTTGGCCCCTCATTTGATAGAATCACTACAGATCGGTGGCACTTTGATTCTTTCAGGAATTTTATTATTCCAAGTAGAGGCTATCAAAAATACTTATAAACAATGGCTAGATCTGGAAGTGGTGGATAACATCGGAGACTGGGTTTGCCTAGCGGGTCAATATCGTCAAGACCAGGTTGCTTTGAAATAGGGCTACAATGGTCTTATAATAGAGACCTTTACACGATTCAAGACGAGCCCCAATGACAGCTCAAAGCACACAACTAGGAGACTGTTGCACCATGGGTTGTACCGCATCGGGAGCTTTCATAACCTTCGTTGGTCTGAGTAGATGCGAGAATAGCTCGCGAAGGTGTAACCTCGGCACCAGCCGATGGTGCAATAGTCTTACACAGTCTTATGGCAGTGTAGTTGGTGGTGAAACCAATGGTGCCAAGGCCTTTAATAGACAGTATCCGAAGTTTTTTTGTCTTACCCAGTCACTTGTCAATGGCTAAACCTAGCAAATACTTACTGTTTATTTTTTTAGTGACTTTAGTTTGGCAGGTGTTTTACTTTCGTCCAGCAGAATTAGAAGCATGGTTGTGGCCCGTTCGCAAGTTAGTGTGTCCCTTGGTTTACTGTGATAAAACACCTATTCGTGAAAATCGAGCGTGGCAAATAATCAATGGTCAGATAGAAGTCATTCAAAGTAATGCACTATGGTTGCATTTGCAAGTTAAACAGACGCGTACTTATCCCGTTTTAACCCCTCATTTAAAAATAGAACTTAAAGATCAAGTGGGTAATTTACTTACACAACGAGTGTTTAGCCCACAGTCTTTGCAATGGCCAGCATATATTGATGGACAAAATGAACTCAATAAAGAGGCAACTTTGAGTTTAAATGTAGCTTCGACGGTTTCTGCTATCACTTATAAGTTAGATCTTTTTTACCCCTAAAAGATAGGAAAGCCGGTTGCTACTTGGTTCGCCGAGACTTGTCAAACTACTAGGTTATGTATGTGCCTCAGTTCGTTGCGCTATCCATTGCGCTTCCGCTCCCAGTCTCGCATATTGTATATGCGAGAATAGCTCGCGGAAGTGTAACCGGTTGTACAATAGTCTTTTTACTATGACATCAATATGACCACTCTGATTTCTGGCTCCATGGCTTTTGATACGATTATGAGTTATCCTGGTAAATTCTCAGAACATCTATTGCCTGATAGTTTACATATACTGAATGTATCTTTTCTGGTAGATCAATTACATAAAGATTTTGGAGGGTGTGCCGGCAATATTTCTTATGGTCTTAAGCAACTTGGTGGAAAACCCTTACCTATGGCCACCATAGGTAAGGATGGAGA
>JASGCH010000074.1 GCA_030054245.1 Gammaproteobacteria bacterium
CTCCCAGTCTCGCATATACTCAATATGCGAGACTGGGAGCACCCACCATGATCATCTTCGGAAATGAAGCTGGTTGCGCGCGACTCAAGCCTTGTACTTTGGTAGCTCGTGGAGCGGCACCAGCCAATGATGCAAGAGTCTTTCTTATTAAGTTGATGTTTCTAATTTAACTAGAATTTTTCTTAATAAATCTTGTTCAATGGCATGAGAAGCTCTTTGTAAAGCACTGTAGATAGCAACTCCATCGGATCCTCCGTGACTTTTGAACACCAAACCTTGTAGCCCCAACAAAGCGGCCCCATTGTAACCCCTTGAATCCATTTTTAATTTAAAATTTCGCAGAGTCGGTAAACTTAAATAAGCTGACAATTTTCCCCAAAGACCATGATTTAAAAAAGATTGTTGCAAAGATTGGCTAAAAAAACCGGCATACCCCTCGATAGCTTTTAGTAAAATGTTGCCTACAAACCCATCACAAACAATTAAATCGGCTTTTCCTTTGGCTATATCGTTTCCTTCCACATTGCCGACAAAATGAATGATCCCTGCCTTGGAGGCCTCTTGCAACAAATCAAAGGCTTGGCGGACAACCACATTACCTTTTATACTTTCTTCCCCAACATTTAATAAGCCAACTTTGGGATTTTGTATATCTTGATTAACGGCAACATAAGCCGCACCCATTTTGGCAAATTGTAAAAGATCATCAGCATCACAATCCACATTTGCACCCATGTCCATTACCGTGGTGTACTTACCCTTTATGTTGGGCATTAAAACCGCAATTCCTGGGCGATGAATGGTCTTTAAGGTTTTTAATTGATATTTAGATAAAGCCATCAAAGCCGCAGTATTGCCCCCGGATATGATAGCTTGGGCTTTGCCTGTCGCTACCAACGAAATAGCCACACGCATAGAAGAATCTTTCTTTTTTCGTAAAGCAACCTCAAGCGAATCATCCATACTAATCACTTCAGAGCAATAGACCTTTTCAACTCTAGAGTGTTCAAAAGATTCCAATTCTTGGTGTTTACCTACGACATACAGCACCACTTGCGGATGGGTATTTATAAATTTTCTAACCGCATCCAATACCGCACTGGGCCCCTTATCGCCACCCATGGCGTCAATAGCCAAAGTAATCATTGGATTTGTTGCATATTTTATCAAATAAAGAGTTCTAAAACAAGAAATACAGCACCCAACCGGACATAGAAGCAAGACGGTTGTACCATCGGCTGGTGCCGCGGTTACACTGCCAAATTACTGCGTTATGCGGTACTCACCAGCGAATGATCATCTTCGGAATGAAGCTGGGGGCGTTCCGCTCAAGCCTTGTAATTATGACAGCTCATCAAGCGGCACCAGCTGTCGGTGCAATAGTCTTGAAGCTAAGTTAAGATCGTTGAACCCTTGGTTTTGCCGCGATACGACTGTTAAATGACTGCGTTATGCGGCTCACCCGAGCATGAGTCTTTAAGTAACCTCAGAGACTTGTGCTATGCACTGCTTGGTCATCATGACAGAGCCAAAGTACAGCAGTCTTAAGTTAAAAACTCTAGAGTTCTCATTGGATTGTTATGAATATAACTCCACCAACCAGCCCCTTAACTATCTCAGGAGCTGATAAATCTGTGGATTTATTTTATTCCTCGGAAATCTCGTCCTTTTGATCTTTCTGGATAACCTGCTTGCCACGGTACACTCCACTTGGACTAATGTGGTGTCGCAAATAAACCTCTTGCCTACCTTGCGATATTTCTTGAATAGCTATCGCAGGTGATACAAGCGCCTGATGTGCTCGGTGCATGCCCTTTTTTGATGGTGATTTTTTATTTTGTTGTACGGCCATTTTCTAGACTATAAGTTAGTTGTAATGTGCTAATTTTACACTATTTGGATTTCAATAAATAGCTCTGGGTATGATAAATAGTAGGAAAAAAAAAATTTACTCAGCGCCATTTTTACGCCAAGTTGGTGGTAAAATGTGGGTGAAAGTGGTGAATGATGGATCATCATAATAGGATTCTGTTCTTGCGTACAATGGGTTATTGCTAATCATATTACAAGTTATGTATCTCGGCAGATCATCTATTTTCGTTGACGACAAGGGTAGATTTACAATGCCCAGTAAACACAAGTCGCTCATTATAGAAGAATACCAAGGCTATTCTACTTCTAAAGGGGTGGAATTGGTGATGACTTTGCATCCGCAAATGTGTTTGGTTTTGTTTACTAAACCTCGTTGGGAGCACCATGTCGTACCATTCATAGAAAAAGAAGGCGAAAGCATAGAACTGGTCCGCTGGTACTATGGTAACGCTGAAATGGTCATCATGGACCCCACCGGGCGTGTTTTAATCACGCCCGAATTGCGGCACCGTGTAGGCATAAGCAAGGAGGTCACTTTACTTGGTTTGGGTACTAGTTTCGAAATTTGGGATAAGACTCAATTTCACGAACGGGAGACGGTTATTGCTCAAAGTCAATTGAGCGACAAGGTCAATGCCTTACCGAGGTAAATCGCTATGCAACCGTTGAAGTCTAACCCAGTCTTACACCAACCTGTCATGTTAGCTGAGGCTATCGCCGCCTTAAATCTACAGCCAGATGGTCTTTATTTTGACGGAACCTTTGGTGTTGGTGGACATAGCCGGGCCATTTTAAATGGTTTATCAACAAGTGGTGAATTGATCGCTACAGACAAGGATCCCCAGGCCGGAGCGTTTGCGGCTCAAATTATAGATCCTAGGTTTCATTTTTATGCGGGTAGCTTTTTGCAAGTCTATCAAATGACTGATCGAAAATTCTCAGGAATTTTGCTTGATTTAGGAGTTTCTTCAGTACAAATTGATCGTGCGGAACGAGGATTTTCTTTTCAGCGCCAAGGTCCCCTAGATATGCGCATGGACACAAGAAGTGGATTCACTCTCCATGAGTGGCTAAGTCTGGCTTCCGAGGACGAAATAGGCAAAACCATCAAAGAGTTCGGTGAAGAGCGCTATGCCCGCAATATCAGTCGGGCTCTAGTTAATGCACGGGAACAAGGCAAGTTGCCAGAAACCACCTTAGAACTGGCCGCCCTGATAACTCGATGTGTGAGAACCCGGGAAACTGGAAAACACCCGGCCACCCGTACCTTCCAAGCTTTTCGTATCAAAATTAACCATGAGTTACAAGAAATTCAACAGTTTTTAATGGGTTGTTTGAGTTTATTAAAACCTCAAGGGCGTTTGGTGGTTATCAGTTTTCACTCTTTGGAAGATCGATTGGTAAAAATTTTTATGAATAAGGGTGTGTCACCTGAACCCACGGGACCATTCCCTTGGTCACCCAACGCTCCAAAGTATTTTTCTTTTACCAAAAGGCTAAAGCCAACACTCGAGGAGTGCCAAGCTAATCCACGCGCACGGAGCGCGATATTGCGCTACTCCGAGGCTCTCTTAGTCTAGTTGAATAGGAAGATGGAATGCATATAAAAAAATTGATTTCAATACCATTCATATTAGGACTTTTAGTCGTAAATATTTTTTTAGGATTTTTATTACTTAATATCCGCTCTCAAATTCAGGATAATTTAAAAAAATACGACTCGTCTATACTGGTCAATGAAAATTATAAAAATCAAATTAAAAAATTAAACTTAGATATATTAAACTTGACTCGACCCAACCTGATCCAAGATAAAGCCATGGTTAACTTAAAAATGCAAGTTAAAACCCCTAAGAACATTTATAAAATACCGCAACCTTAATATGGTTTCACATTTTTTAAAATTATCAAAAAAATTTTTAACCCTTTGTATCACACTGCCAAATCTGATCGTTTTAGCGTTATTGGCTCTCTGGGTAAAAAGTTTTTATCTACAAATTTATAACTCAGAGTTTTACGCCGATAAACGCAATCAACTTGTAGAACGCACCAAAGAGGAATCTCCAATTAGAGGTCGAATATTCGATAGAAATCAAATCGTGTTGGCTGATAATATTATTGAATACACTCTTGAAGCAAATACTGAAGACTTAAATTTACATTGTCTGGGTAAAGTTATTTCTGAGAATCTAAAATTTTATCTTAACGAAAATGATTTTACAAAACTGGGTTTTATCAATAAGCCCGAAGGAACTGGTTGGGTGTCGATTAAAACTAACATTACTTATAAACAAGCCGATCAATTAAAAAAACTTAAAATACCCGGTTTAAGAGTTTCTCTCTTATTAATGGATAAAACAGAATCTGAATCACCTTTATCTAAACCCATAGAGGATTATCAAGAATGTAGTTTTATAAAATCCAAGCTCTATAATTTTGAATTTTTCAATTTTAAAAACCATTGCGTTTATGTAGTGGGTGGAAGGCGTGAAGAAATGAATTTGAGTTGTTTAACTCCTAAAAAATTTAAACCTTTTAAGGAATATCTGAAATTAGACAACCAACAATTGTACAATTTAGGTATTACCAGCATACCCACGACTAAAAAGGTCGTGGTATTGTACCGTAGCCTGAATAAAGAAGAAATCACAAAAATTGTCAACTTAGAAAACTTCCCGGTTGCTTTTCACCAACACGCCGTCAATAAGCGCCGCTACCCACATTCCGAAGCTCTAGCTCCACTGGTTGGATCTATGGGACGAGACAGTAAGCGTAGCATCACTGGTGTTGAGCTTTTTCACGATAAAACACTCGCAGGTAAGCCTGGTATTACCAAAACTACGGGTAAACCGAGTACCGGTGAAAAGTTTTATGAAACGGTTATTACACCGACCGAAGATGGTCAGGACTTATATCTAACCGTCGATGCAGATATTTCTAATATGGCCTATGTTCACTTAAAAAAAGCCGTATGTAAGCACTTTGCCGATTCAGCTTATGCAGTAGTTCTGGAAGCCAAAACCAGTAGGGTACTGGCTATTAGCAGTTATCCGAGTTTTAATCCAGAAAAAATAAACAGCACTCGCTTAGGTGACCCATGTCTTAAGAAGACTGAGTCTGCTGACTCAGCAGTTCTGAAAGCCAAAGCAGATAAGAGTGATCCCAATAGTGTCCCGAGTTTTAAACCAGAAACAGCCTTTATCAACATTAAAGCCATAACGGATGAATTTGAACCAGGGTCCACGATAAAACCATTTATTGTCGCCTCAGCTCTGGAAAAAGGATTGATTACTCCAGAATCCCTAATAGACGCGACTCGGCCACTAAAAATTTCTGGACGCAGGGCACTGATTACCGATACCCACCGTCTGGGAGTGGTCACCGTGCACCAAGCTATCCAAAAGTCGAGCAATATAGCCGCCTCAAAAATTTCCTTAATGATGCCCCATCATCAAGTGTACAATTTTCTAAGTGACCTAGGATTTGGTATTCCCTCTCCTTTAGAACTACCCGGAACCCGAAAGGGTATGTTACCTCCGTTGGCTAAGTGGACTGCCTCCGACCAGGCTAGTATGAGTTTTGGCTATGGTTTAACCACTACCTTGTTGCAACTCGCCAGAGCTTATACAGTCTTCGCTAATGATGGCTGGTATATTGAGCCTTCGCTCCTCTCTGGAAACTCTGGCGAAGTCCATAAAAAACGCGTTTTTTCCTCAGAAACTGCGCTAAAAGTCCGCAATATGTTGCATTCTGTAACGATATCAGGCGGCACAGCAGAAAAGGCTCAAGTTGCTGGCTTCCAAGTAGGTGGTAAAACTGGTACCGCCAAAAAATCTCTAGGAAAGCTAGGCTACGGCTCTTCTTACAGAAGCTTCTTTGTCGGCATAGCACCCATTGAAGATCCTCGATTCATTATCGCGGTCTTGGTCGATAACCCCAAAAAGGATGGGTACTATGGAGGGACGGTCGCGGCGCCAGTTTTTAGTGCAATCACCTTTGACGCACTCACTCACACGACCCAACCTCTTATATCCGCAGAGTCCTTTGCCGTTCATTCATCCCATACTTTGCCATAATTTTATTCATGCAACCACTCCTCACCACTCCGCAAGAGGCTGTCAACTGGTTAAAGCAACATGGATGCCACCAATTGACCCTAGACAGTCGGCAAATCGGCCGTGGTCACGCCTTTGTAGCCATACTTGGCAAAAAGTATGATGGCAGAAAAATGTTGCCCGAAGCCCAAGCCAAAGGAGCTTTAGCGGCGTTGCTTGAAGCGCAGGCAATAGAACCTTTGCTATCCTCTACACCTTTAAGCGAAGCCTTACCTTGTGCCCTATACCGCGGAATAGCCCAAGACCTAGCACAGATCGCTTGCCTATTTTATGATCATCCGAGTGATAAGCTAGAAGCTATCCTCGCAGTCACTGGTACCAACGGCAAAACTTCTATTGCTTGGTGGTTGCATCAAGCTTTTTTTGCCTTGGGAAAACCCTGTGCCTATATAGGAACGCTGGGTATGTGCCTAGAACAGATGACGGTTGATGCCACGAAGCCAAACTCATTGACCACCCCAGATAGCGTCAGTTTACAAACCATGCTCTTTGAATTGGTGCATAAAAAAATCAAGTATTGTGCCCTCGAAGCTTCTTCCATTGCCCTAGAACAAGGACGAATCTTAGGAACCCAGATCAAAATAGCTATCTTCACCAACTTAACGCACGATCATTTAGATTACCATGGCGACCTAGCAACCTATTTTTCAGCTAAAAAGCGTTTATTTCAACAAACAGGGATCCAACATGCCGTTGTCAACATCGACGATCCTTGGGGAATGAAATTGATGCAAGAACTCAAAGCCGAATCTCGTATCAAAGTCGTGAGCTTTGGCTTTCATCCCCAAGCAGATTACCAGCTGACCCAGGTTATCGCTAACCCGCAAACCGCTGGATACAAGTTTTC
>JASGCH010000075.1 GCA_030054245.1 Gammaproteobacteria bacterium
GGTAGTTATAGTACTTCCAATATCGGTGCTTCTTATAAAGCCGGTACTGCTACGATCATCGTCAATTATAACAGCAACAAAAATGGTAAGGGAGATAAAGCTGATAGCTATTTGATCGGTGGGGTTGTCAAGCTTTCGGATACTTCTACAGTACCCATTTCTTACAATAAGTACAGTGGAAAAGGTGGTACTATTAGTACTCAAAGCGCGTCTCAGTTTGCTATAGGCTTTACCAACGCCTTGAGTGCTAGAACTACATTCTATGGTACAGTAGCCACGGTGAGCAACAGTGGTGGTTCTAATATCAGCGTAAGTAATGCCCCAGCTCCTGGTACGGCCACCAATTTTAGCTCTAATGGCTTCGAAGTGGGCGTTGCACACAAGTTCTAATGGGTTTTTGAACGGATTGTTTAACGATATTCTTTTGCTCTAGTGTAGGAGAAGCGAATTTTGCAATATCAGTGATTACTAGCGAGTGAGTAAACTCGTTGAGTGACGGTGGATAGTACGGATAAGTGGAGAACCGATAAAAAGACTCCACAAAAATTATTAAAATATTTTGTATCAAAATATCGCTGAGGTCGAGGTTAGGTCTTCTAGGGTGAGTTTTTAAATAAAAAGGAGCTTGAACGGGCTCCTTTTTTTATGGAAGGTGACCGTTGCACAACCCAGACGAACTGTGCCAAATGAAAAGGCTTGGGGGTGCAACCAGATAAATTTACTAAGAAAGACTGTTGCACCACACCACACATTTGGCAGTATGTGTAAATGGTGCAACGGTATGCTTCGTTTCTATCTTTTACGCCATGAATTACCTCACTACCGAATCAGACCAGATTTTAGACTATTATTTGAAGAAAATAATTACGGCTAAGGTTTATGAGGTCGCTAAAGTTACTGATCTGCAAAAATCTATCCATTTGAGTGATCGTTGGAACAACGACATTTTTTATAAACGGGAAGATCAGCAAGAGGTATTTAGTTTTAAAATCCGTGGGGCTTACAATAAAATTAGCCAACTTTCAGTAGATAGCTGTGCCCAAGGAGTGGTTTGTGCATCAGCGGGTAACCATGCTCAAGGAGTGGCATGGGCTACTAAAAAAAAAGGCATTCAAGCTTATGTGGTGATGCCCTCTACTACCCCAAAAGTCAAAATTGACGCGGTAAAAGCTTTGGGTGCCGATGTCAGACTGGTTGGGACTAGTTATACGGATGCCTACTATTTTGCCAAACAATTAGCCGAGGAAAAAAATATACCGTTTATCCATCCTTTTGATGATGAAGATGTGATTGCTGGGCAAGGCACCGTTGCCATGGAGATTTTACAACAATATTCCGGGAGCTTAGACGCGGTTTTTGTACCCGTTGGCGGGGGTGGATTGATTTCTGGAGTGGCCTTATTTATCAAAGCAGTCAACCCCAAAATCAAAGTAGTGGGAGTGCAGATGACCGACTCAGATGCTATGTTTCGCTCGGTAGATGCTGGCCAACGGGTTGAACTTACTCATGTAGGATTATTTTCAGATGGCACTGCAGTAAAATTGGTAGGTGAAAAAACTTTTGATCTGGTCAGAAGATTTGTCGATGAAATTATGATTGTCGATACGGATGCGGTGTGTGCCGCCATGAAAGATATTTTTTTGGATACGCGCAATCTGGTGGAACCTGCAGGTGCTTTAGCTTTAGCTGGGTTAAAAAAATTTGTTCAACATACACAGTGTATTGGTAAAACTCTGGTGGCTATCAATAGTGGTGCCAATACCAATTTTGAAAGGTTGCGCTTTGTAGCTGAACGGTCGGTGGTTGGCGAAGAGCACGAGGCATTTTTTGTAGTGACGATTCCAGAGCAAAAGGGAAGTTTTTTGAAATTGTGCCAAGTTTTAAATCAAATGCCTCACACGGTACAAAGACAAGTTACTGAATTTAATTATAGAATACAAGATAATACGCATGCGCATGTCTTATTAGGATTGTCGATATTCGAAAAGGGCGAAAGTCAGTTTATTACGGATTACTTGCAATCTTTTGGTTTTGGTACGCAGGATATGACCTACGATGAATTAACGCGCACGCATTTACGACATTTAATGGGAGGCAATTCAATTTTGGCTAAAGGTGAGAAATTGTTTAGAATTCTATTTCCTGAAAGACCTTTGGCACTGCTGACTTTTTTACAAACTCTTCCTGCGCATTGGAATATTAGTTTGTTTCATTATCGTTACCAAGGGATGGACGAGGGGAGTATATTGATTGGATTACAAAGCGAGGCGTTTGCAGACCGTGAGTTTGTGGATACTTTTGAAGCCTTACAATATCCTTGGACGGATGAAACGCCCAATAGTGTGTATCAGTTGTTTCTGAAAAGTCATTGATGGAAACCAGCTTGGGGAAAGACCATGGCTCAAGCTCGTTCGAGCTATCAAATGAAGACTGTTGCCTTGGTCTTGACTTATCGCTTAGGCTCTTTCCCTTAGGCTTTCCAATAGTGAGCTTGTCCAAACCACAATTCTTTAATTTGCTGAGCCAAATTGGGGTCGTGATGAATGATGTCTGCCGCCGCTTGTTGTGCTTTAGTCAATTCCGATGGGTGTAAGCGAATATCTGCAAAACGAGTCGTCTGTCGGCCCGATTGTTTGGCACCGAGTATTTCTCCAGGACCACGGATTTCTAAATCTTTTTGAGCAATTTGAAAACCATCGTGGCAATTTAACATGGTTTGTAGTCGCTGTTTGGCGGGAGAAGATAAAAATGCTTTGTCTCCCAGATCATAGAGTAATACGCAGGTCGCCTTTTGATGACCTCTGCCGACTCGTCCACGCAATTGATGAAGTTGAGATAATCCAAATCTTTCAGCATTTTCAATAACCATAATGGAGGCATTGGGAACATCTACTCCCACTTCTATAACGGTGGTGCATACCAATAAGTCAATTCGGCCAGCGATAAATTCCAGCATGGTCCGATTTTTTTCTTCAGAGGGTAAGCGTGCATGGAGTAAGCCAACGCTGATCTGTACTTCTGTAGAAAGATTCAATGCTTGGGACATTTGTGCATAAATTTCATTGACATGAACTAAATCAAGTTTTTCACTTTCTTCAATCAACGGACATACCCAATAAACTTGCTGTCTAGTTGTTACGATGAGATCTTTTATCAGATGGATCAAAGTCTGTCTTTGATGGGTTTTAAACAGTCGAGTGGTTACGGGTTGCCTACCGGGTGGTAACTCTCGAATAGAAGAAATATCTATATCGGCAAAATAACACATGGCTAGGGTGCGTGGTATGGGAGTAGCCGTCATCATCAAGGTATGGGGATACATTTGCTCGCCACTTGCTGTGGACCAACTCAATTGATTCAAGGTCAGTCTTTGCTCAACACCAAATCTTTGTTGTTCATCAATAATGACTAATCCTAAATTAGAAAATTGGACATTTTCTGACAACAAAGCATGGGTTCCTATTACCAAAGAAGCCTCACCGTTGTGAATGGCTTCTAACGCTAGGGTTTTATTCTTTTTAGACTGTTTACCTATTAGCCAAGCGATGGATTTACCATATAGTTTTAATGCTGGCTCCAACCAGACTTTTAATTTATCTAAGTGTTGATGAGCCAAAATCTCTGTCGGTACCATCATCACGCATTGCAATCCATTGTCTATAGTTAATGCGGCAATGAGAGCCGCAACAATGGTTTTGCCACAGCCCACATCTCCTTGTAATAGGCGAAGCATTTGGTAGGGGTTGGATAAATCTTTGGCAATTTCTGCAAACACCTCTTGTTGACTGGCGGTCAATTGAAAGGGAATGGTTTGTAATAAATAAGCTAAGCAACTAGACTGGGATTCTATTTTTTTAATCACAGGTGCGCTTATTTTGAGTCGCTGAAGTTTAGTTTGCCATACGACTATTTGTTCGGCTAATAATTCCTCAAATACCAGTCTGTGGTAAGCTGGATGCGATTTTTCTAGGATTCTTTGGGCTTCAATCTCTGAATGGGGGTAGTGCACCAGTTTTAACGCGTCGAGTAGTTTGGGTAGATGAGGGTCTAAATGCGCAGGGAGGTTAGGCAAATGGCTCAATCTAGTTAACGCTAAAAAAATACACTTGCGTAAATAAGATTGTGATAAATTAGCGGTACTTGGGTAAATAGGAGTGAGAGTGGTTGGCAAAGGGGTATCCTTATCGAGGACTGTAGGATGTACCATGTTCCAACCATAGTGCCCGAATTGCACTTCACCACGAAAAAGCAGAACTTGCCCGACTCTCAATAACTTCTCTAAATTCGGGTAAGACGAAAAGAACTTTAAATGACATATTTCTTGTCCATCTTGTATGCGTATCAGTAATTGTTTTTTGGGTTTCTGAATAATTTGTTGGTCTATCACCTTGGCGATAAATTGTATTTTTTGTTGATCTAGGGCGTGTGCTAAAGAAGACATTTTGGTGTGATCTTCATACCTCAAAGGCAAATGTAGGGCAAAATCAAAATCTCGATGTAACCCTAATTTGGCCAATAATTTTTGTACATAAGAAGACTGGGTTGTCTGGGTATCTTTAGACATGATGAACTCAAAATAAAGTCCGTTATACTCTCGAGGCCTTTGCACAAGCTCGGACAAGCTAGCAAATTATAAGGTTAAGACCGTTGCGCCACCGGTTGTACTGATAGCACAGCGCTTACAGCTTCATTTCTGAAGAAAGACTGTTGCACCATCGGCTGGTGCCGCGGTGGTCAAATGACTGCGTTATGTATGTGCCTCAGTTCGTTGTGCTATCCATTGAGCTTCTACTCCCAGTTTCGCATGTACTCAATATGCGAGACTGGGTGCGTCCACCCTGATCATCTGCGGAAATCAAGCTGGGGGCGTACGCGGAAGCCTTGTCCTTTGACAGTTCACCGAGCGGCATCAGCCGTCGGTGCAACAGTCTTGAAGAGGTCAATAAACTCATGAGCGCCGCATAACTTCGTCATTTTACAGTGCAACCGGCGAAAAATCCGAGGCTATAACGGTTTTGTCTTATTTACGGGTACTAATGCCAAAATGCGGTCAGATTGATCAAAATGAGTGTCTAATTGAGCCAGCGTTATCTTGGGATCATAGCCAGGACGAGACCGTTGCACAAGCTCGGACGGTCCACTCAATGATCGGTCTGGAGTTTGCCCACAGCTTCATTTTCGAAGAGGTTCGTCCGATAAACACCACCTAACGCAGTCATTTGACAGTGCAGTTGGCGGCAAAGCCAATGAAGCAACAGTCTTATTTAGTAACCTCATACCATGGCATTACCCAACAATGATAACTTGTATTTGGTCTGCGACCAGACATGGATGGTTTGGCATCGTTGGCAGAATGGGCAGCCTAGGGAAATACTGTGTACCAAAGCTTGGATACATGTAGAAGATCCGCTGAATCTATCGGTTGAGGCTTGTCAGCAGGTCCGAGAGGTATGGCGAAAATTGGTAAGCGACCAAGCTGTCCGTCGTAGAAAGTTAATATACAGTTTACCTCAAGAAGCTTTGTCTTGGGATAGTTTTAAAGTTGACCCTAATACCAAAGCCAATGATTTGCATTTTTTGGTGGATATCCACATTTCCCATTGGTTAGAGAATTACCAATCAGACTGGATTTGGGCATACCAAGTGGTTAAAGCTGAGAATGATTTGAATGTTATTTGTGTGGCTTTAAAAAAAAGTGCTGGCAAGCAAGCTGTAAAGGCTTTAAATATTCAAGGGACAGCGATCGCTTGGGCCACTCCTTTACCGGCTCAATTTGGGGGAGATGGTCAGTCGTGGCTGGTATTGCAACCGCGTCGATGGTGGAGGGATAAACTATCAACGGCATCCATAAGCAAATTGATGGTATTGTGCGTTTTAGGGATGTTATTGGTTTTTATAGGGTTCGACCCAACTGGCTATTTTAGCGTGAGTGAAACCGTGAATACGCCACCTACACCCGTCGATTCCATTCCAGCGACTAAGGCTACTGAGAACTGTCATTGGGGTAGTATATTAGAAACTTTAACTGTCATCCATGCCTTACAGCGCCCAATGCAAATACTTAAGTTTAATTGGACAAAAGCAGGGTGGAGTTGGTTGGGATTGGTAAAAGATTTTCCTTTGACCCTAGAGAACATTCCCCATTCTATTATTGAACACAGTTCAGTTGAAGAAGTCCAAGAGAACAACACATTAGACTCACTTTGGCGTTGGAAATGGACTCTAACAGGTAAAACTCCACCTCATCGATCGGATGATTGGGTGCCATCATTAATGGGTAATGAAGTTGCTAAATCCCCACAAACGCTACAAGAAAATTTGGCGTTATGGTTACAACAATCCACACAAAGTGGTCTGGTGGTAAGCTCTTTTGCGAATAAATACGCGGCTGGAGGCAACTCGTGGGACTTGGTTTGGCGTGCACCCAGTACCCATTGGTATGGTTTTTTTGAAGATTTTGCTCGCAACCATCATCAGCTATTGGTAGATGCTATTTCAGTGGAAATTCAAGGTACCCAAACTTTGGTAAGTTTAAAAATGCAGAGTCAAAAATCGCAACTAGGTGCACCGATAGTCACTGATTGTTGGCTACCGAAGGTCCAAGCTTCGGTTTTTTTTCATACGCCCCAGTTTACTGAACGAGCTTCCCAACCTATAGGTCGTCTCGCAGGAAGCGAAGAAAAAACATCTCGCCAAGAGCTTGATTCTTGGCAAGGGCTAGGCTATTTGGCCTACGATCATGAAAAAATCATTTTGGTAACTTGGAATGGAGAAAATCATGCTTTAAGACTAGGTGAATCTTTAGGTT
>JASGCH010000076.1 GCA_030054245.1 Gammaproteobacteria bacterium
AAAAAACAGCATATAGTCGTGAGAATTAGCGATAAACAATTGTTCTATCCAATCGTCTTCTTTGGTAGTGGTGGCTTGTTTTCCGCGTCCACCTCTTCTTTGAGCTTTGTATTCAGACAGTAATTGGGTTTTAATATAACCTACATGGGATAAGGTAACCACTAAATCGGTTTTGGGGATTAAATCTTCAGCGTTAAAATCTTGTGCTGAATATTCAATTTGGCTTCTTCTAATGCCTAGTTTGGATTGCCCATATTCTTTGACCAGTACCTCTAATTCTTGTTGCATAATTCCGGTTACCCGCGAAGGTGTGCGTAAAATACGAATTAGATCAATAATTTGTTCAATAATTTCGGTATATTCAGTGGAAATCTTCATGCGCTCCAAGCCTGTTAGCCTTTGTAAACGCATTTGTAAAATCTCTTGTGCTTGTTGCTCACTTAAAATATAACTGCCATCGGCTTGTAACCCGCTGTTTTCTGACAAGTTGGCTAAGCGAAAATCTTCTGGCTTAATATCACCACTTTCTTGGTAGGATGAAGTTAAAAGGGACTGCACCAATTCACTACGCCATGAGCGATTTATCAGCGCGTGTCTGGCTTCCAGTGGATTTGGTGCTTGTCGAATAATGTGAATAAACTCATCGATATTGGCTAAGGCGACGGCCAATCCCTCTAACAAATGACCCCGCTCTTTGGCTTTGCGTAAAGTAAATAAAGTACGACGCGTAATAACTTCTCGGCGATGGTTTAAAAAAACCACCAACAAATCTTTTAGATTACAGGTTTTAGGCTGACCATCTACTAAAGCCACCATATTGATGCTAAAAGTGTCTTGTAGTGCGGTATTTTTATACAAATTGTTTAACAGAACTTCCGGCATTACGGCTCGTTTAAGTTCTAATACGACGCGCATGCCAGATTGGTCAGACTCGTCTTGAATCAAACTGATACCTTCTATTTTTTTTTCACCAATTAATTCGGCAATGCGCTCCAACAGAGATTTTTTATTAACTTGATACGGTAGCTCATCAATAATTAAAGCTTGCCTTTGACCCTTATCTATTTCTTCAACATGAGTTTTGGCACGCATGACGACCCGACCTCGTCCCGTTTTATACCCCTCTCGGATGCCTGCTGTGCCATAAATAATGCCTGCTGTGGGGAAATCAGGTGCCAATACAAACTGCATTAAATCATCAACCTCAGCATCAGGATTGGCGAGTAAATGTAATAAAGCCTGAACAATTTCATTGAGGTTGTGTGGTGGAATACTGGTTGCCATACCAACCGCTATACCAGATGACCCATTGATTAATAAGTTTGGCAATTTGGTGGGTAATACCACGGGCTCTTGCTCTGAAGCATCGTAATTGGCCACAAAATTCACCGTTTCCATATCTAAATCAGCCAACATTTCATGGGCAATTTTTGCCAAACGAATTTCAGTGTAACGCATGGCCGCGGCATTATCACCATCTACTGAACCAAAGTTACCTTGACCGTCTATCAAAGGATGGCGGAGAGAAAAATCCTGAGCCATGCGTACTATGGTGTCATAAACCGCGGTGTCTCCATGGGGATGATACTTACCAATGACATCACCAACGATACGAGCTGATTTTTTGTAAGCTAAATTCCAATTGTTATTAAGCTCAAACATGGCAAACAATACGCGTCTGTGAACTGGTTTTAAACCATCGCGTGCATCTGGCAAGGCTCTTCCGATGATGACACTCATGGCATAATCGAGATAACTTCGACGCATTTCTTCTTCAATGCTCACATTGATCAATTCTTGGGCAAAACTAGTCATATTTTTATAAAAAAATTAGTACAATCATGGCATTATTAGTATGAATTGCAAGGGGTAGGTTCTCAACTCTAAGAAATTTAGCTTAAACGCCTCTATGCCCTGAGATTTTGGTTTTAAACGCTACAAATCGAATAAATTTAAAAGACTCCGACAGTTTAGGAGTATTTAGTCAAATCCTATAGTATCATTATTGCCAAGCATTTATTTGGGATGAGATTTGGGGGACACAAAACAACGAACCCAAGAGATATAAATTTGTCCAATTGGTGTATAGTGTACTTAAGACCTTTGCACCACCTAGTCCACCGCAAGGCCATATGCAAGTGATTGTGTTATGGCGGTGCGTAACCAGCCAATGAACCATTCCGCTGGTTGTACTCTTTGAACCTTGTCATGATGGCAACTCAAGGTGCAACGGCCTTTGGCGAACTATGCGTTTGTGCCATACGGGTACACCAGCGTAGCCAGATGGGTGGCGGTCTTTTTTTATTTAAACTTATTAGGAGGAACCATGCACTCTTGGTTATGTAGCGACCCCCGGGGATACCAGCTTCTGGAATGGAAGGAAACACCAACCCCCAAACCAATTTCTGATCAAGTACTGGTACGCATTAGTGCGGCGAGTATGAATTATCCAGATGCTCTAATTGTAGCAAATAAATACCAATATAAACCGTCTTTGCCATTTGTCCCAGGGTCGGAATTTTCGGGATTTGTAGAGCAAATAGGCGATGAGGTTGAGCATCTTCGCATAGGGCAAAAAGTGGTGTGTATTACCGGGACCGGTGGGTTTGCTACCCATGCTTTGGTTTTAGCCAAAAATTGCACCGTACTACCCGATGATTTTGATTTATTAGATGCCGCAGCGTTTCCGATGATTTACGCCACCTCCTATTATGCTTTGGTATATAGAGGATGCATACAACCCAGTGACACGGTTTTAGTTTTAGGTGCCGCTGGAGGAGTAGGTAGTTCAGCTATTCAAATCGCTAAATTATTGGGTTGTCAAGTGATCGCGGCTTCATCGACTGAAGAAAAAAGTCAATTTTGTAAGCAACTGGGTGCTGACCATGTTATCAATTATTCAACAACAGATTTGCGTCAACAGCTTAAAGAATTAACCGCTGACAAAGGGCCTAATATTATTTACGATCCTATAGGGGGAGCCATGAGTGAGCAAGCTTTCCGTAGCATTGCGTGGGGAGGTAGGCATCTGGTGATTGGTTTTGCGGCTGGAGAAATTCCCCAATTTCCATTGAATTTAACTTTGTTAAAAGGAGCTAGCTTAGTGGGAGTTTTTTGGGGTGCTTTTGCCCAAAAGCAACCCCAAGATAATCTCAAAATGATGAATGAATTATTTGATTTATATAAACAACAAAAATTAAAACCGCCTATTCATCAAACTTTACCGATGTCCGAAATTAAATCTGGCTTTGAGACTTTGTTAAATCGCCAAATACTTGGTAAGCTAGTGTTTTTTAACAAATAACAACATGGTATTTGCTGATCGATTAACTTTTATTGAAAGTTCCGCTATTAGGGATTTATTTAAGCTATTAAAGAGTCCAGATATTATTAGTTTTGCGGGTGGGTTCCCGGACATAGAGGTATTTGATGTGGATGGGATTAAGCAGGCTTGTGATAAAGCCCTCAATCTTTCCGCGGCACATGCCCTACAGTATGGAGCTACCGAAGGGTTTATGCCTTTGCGTGAAGAGATTGTAAAAATAATGTCAGAAAAAGGGGTGAGCGACTTGCTTCCAGAAAATCTGATCATAACGACTGGGAGTCAGCAAGCCATCGATTTGGTTGGAAAAGTCTTGCTTAATCCAGTAGATAACATCTTACTTGAGGGTCCAACCTTTATCGCGGCCATTCAAAGTTTAAAAATGTATGGCGGCCAAATCCATACTATCAATATAGATGATCAAGGTCTTGATCTGGGACATTTAGAAATCTTGCTAGAAACACTTAATCCTAAGTTAATGTATGTAATTCCTACCTTTTCCAATCCTTCGGGGGTTACAACCAGCTTAGAGCGAAGAAAAAAGCTTCTACAGTTGGCGGTTAAATATAGATGCTTTTTGTTGGAGGACGACCCTTATAGCGGCTTGTATTTTGGTACGCCACCACCGCCATCCCTTCTAGCCTTAAGTGCCAGTGTAGAGGGGAGTAGGGATTGGGTGGCGTATTGTGGGAGTTTAAGTAAAATTGTTTCTCCAGGTTTACGCATAGGTTGGCTTATTGCTCCTCCTACGATTCTAGAGAAAGCCGCTCTTTGTAAACAATTTAGTGATGCCCATGCTTCCACTTTGGCGCAAACAGTGGCTTACCATTATCTTCAGTCAAACCGCTTGAACCACGCGGTAATTAACATGCGTCGAGTGTATGCCGAAAGAGCTCAATTGATGCAAGGGTTGCTGAATGTATGGATGGGTGAAAAAATTCAATTTTTTATACCTCAAGGTGGAATGTTTATTTGGGGGCAACTAGTTAAAACATTGCCAAAACAAGATACTAGCGCATGGTCCAAACAAGCTGTTAAAGATTTAGTTGCCTTTGTCCCGGGAGCTCCCTTTTATGCCGAGAATCCAGATAGATCGACATTTCGACTCAGCTTTGCCTCCACCTCTGTAGATAAGATAGAGCTTGGAATGGAACGCTTAAGTAGAAGTTTAGACACTTGGTTGGCCAGTTGAGCTAAGTGCTATGCTCGTTGGAATAGTCTTTCTAATCGTTCTCCCGGATCGTCCGCACGCATAAAGTGTTCGCCGATTAAATAGGCAAAGATGTTATGGTCTTGTAGCATTTTTAAATCATCAGGGTGGTTGATGCCACTTTCACTGATCAGTATTTTATCTTTTGAAAGTAGGGTGTTAAGTTGGATACTGGTTTCTATATTGACTTCAAAAGTTAATAGATTCCTATTATTTACACCAATTAATGAAGATTTTAAGTGGGGTAAACTCAAATATTCTTGTGCACTGTGTACTTCTACCAATACATCTAGGTCTAGAGATCGAGCAATCGCTTCAAATTCATAAATAAGATGAGGTGGTAAGCAACTGGCAATCAACAATATACAGTCGGCACCAAGAATTTTTGCCCAATAAATCTGTACCGGATCAACAATAAATTCCTTCATTAAAATAGGTAAGTGGCTATTATTCCTGACAATTTTCAGATGATCTGCACTACCCCTAAAAAAAGCCTGGTCGGTTAAGACCGAAATACAAGTAGCACCGTGTTGCGTGTAACTTTGAGCTACACTGGCTACATGGGTAAGTTTTTTAATCCATCCTTTTGACGGACTTGCTGGTTTTATTTCTGCAATAATAGCCGCTTGTCCTTGGGATACTAAATTTTCAATGGATTGGCTGAATTTTCTGGTTGGTAAACCACTCTCAGCTAATTTTATTAAATTAAGTTCTTGTTTCTTTAGGTGATAAATTTCTTGATATTTATATTCAATGATTCTTTGTAAATACATTTTAACTAAGGGTTGGAGTGGTTAGACTAGATATTCTTGCATAAAGGCCGTAAGATGGTTGAACCTCTGTTTCAACAGTCTTCAGTCGGTTATACTGCTAAATTACTGCGTTATGCGGTTCACCCGGAACGAACACTCGGTAAATTCCGTAAGTTGTGTGCACTTGGGTCTTGTCATTGTGGTGGACTCGTTCGGGCTTGTACAATGGTCTTTATTTTAGCTATAATACCGGTGTTGTGTAGGGCTTGCTAGAGGGAGTGGTGAGTGGCGTTCTTATCAAGAAGGTGTCTCATTGGTTTTATGGCGGTCCAAAGTTCCTGCAAAGTTTCTGCATAGAGACTGTTGCGCCATCGGCTGGTGCCACTCGGTGAGCTGTCATAATTACAAAACTTGAGCCATTGCAATCAGCGGAATTTACTCGGTGATATTCGCTGGTGAGTACCGCATAACGCAGTAATTTGACAGTGTAACCAGCGGCGTAGCCGTCGGTGTAATAGTATTGAATATAGGTACTTATGCTTTTTTCTGTGACATACATCTACGGTAAGGTTCGGTATATCGGTTAGTATTGGAGGAGTGCCCGAGTGGCTAAAGGGGGCAGACTGTAAATCTGTTGACTTCGGTCTACGTAGGTTCGAATCCTACCTCCTCCACCAATTTTTATAGACTAAAGATGGTTTTGTAAGTTTTGTAAGTATCTACCACGACGACACTACTGAAAGGGCTACCAGCGGTAGTTTGTTCGTTTACGGTGCATCACAAATGCTGTCGTTGGGTCGATCGCGACGAGATAGATCGGTAATTGGCTGGTATTCCACCGTCATCACCGTCATAGTGGTTTGAAAGACTGTTGCACCATCGGCCGGTGCCGCTCGGTGAGCTGTCATAATTACAAGGCTTGAGCGATTGCAATCAGCGGAATTTACTCGGATGATATTCGCTGGTGAGTACCGCATAACGCAGTAATTTGACAACCGTTGCACCAGCTGGTGGGTGCAACGGTCTTTTTTAGTCTTTAAACGGTTGCGGGAGTAGTTAAATGGTAGAACCTTAGCCTTCCAAGCTAATGACGCGGGTTCGATTCCCGTCTCCCGCTCCAATTCAACCAATAAACAGAAAAACTGTTGCGATAGGCTCTGAATCTGGCTTGGTGTAGATCTTCGCTCTCAGCCAAATGATGGCATTGGCTGGGTTAGCTACCACGCAACAGTCTTGTCGCTATAATGACAAGGTCAACGAGCGTGCAAGAACAGTCTTGAAGTGTTGCATTCCGGGTGAACCGCATAACACTGTCATTTGGCAGTGTAGCCGGCCGTGAAACCAACTGGCAACGGTCTTGATTAGGTAGTATGGATCGCGGAAGCCGCTAGGATTGCGGAAGCCGCTAATAACGGCGGTTTTTCTGGAGTAATGCTCCAGATGCCCATGTGGCTCAGTGGTAGAGCACTCCCTTGGTAAGGGAGAGGTCGCGGGTC
>JASGCH010000077.1 GCA_030054245.1 Gammaproteobacteria bacterium
TTAAAAATTTCGCTTCGCCAATAACATAATGACTATTGAAGCGCGCCACAAAATCCAAGCCTTTGTTGTGGTTGTAATTGAGGTGTTCATGGGCAAAAGCCATCATTTCGGCGTCGCTGGCGTCTAAAACAGCATTTCCTTTGGTTTTTACAAATTCATCTAGTGGCAACGGATCGACCCCTAAGGCTTTGTTTCTTAACCAGCGTTTAAAAAACGGTCCAATTTGTCGATTGGTTTCTTTAGGCTCTGAACAACGAGCATACATGGTATCGAGTCCCATTTCGTACAGACGGCCAGAAAGACGATCGACAGTTGCCGGATTTCGTTTCAATGCGTTTTTGTCCCGTTTAAGATACGCTACATAAGAGTCTTTGATTGGGAAAAGATTCAATTTGAAGAGGTGTTGTAGAAGCAAAATATTGTCTCGCTTTGCGAACGCCTTTTCTACTTCTTTCCAAGATTGATTATCGATTTCTCGTATGCCTTCGGGGATGGTTGGATAAACTTTGAACAGATCGTCTAAATAACTACGCTGATTGGCGTAATCTATACTCAACTGTGTCCATGGATTGATAAGGTGGTTTTTCGTCATTATTTTAAGACTGTTGCACCATCGGCTGGTATCCCCCGCTCCTGCGTTATGTATGTGCCTCAGTTCGTTGCGCTAGGCATTGCGCTTTCGCTCCTGATCATATTCGTCGATGCCGCTGGTTGCGTGGTGCGTGGAAGCTTGGTGCTTTGGTGGCCTGTCTGGGGTTTTGCAACCATCTTGTCACAGGATGGAGTGAGCGTAACCAGCTGAATTTAGAAGACTATTGCACCATTGGCTCTCATCAGAAAAATTTGAGTGGGGATTATATTTTGGCGGAACAGAATTCAAAATTCCTTGGGATTTCTTGATGGAAACCTTCAGAAGGTTCTAGGAATGGGACCGCTTTCGGTGGAACCATTCATTATAAGAGTGAGTGGTGCATTGAAATTGTTTTTGGTGGAGGTAAGCGGGATCGAACCGCTGACCTCTTGCATGCCATGCAAGCGCTCTACCATCTGAGCTATACCCCCAAGTTAGCTATGACTTGACTCTAGGCCTTGGTTAGAAAGTGCCATTCATTTCGCCCCATACTCATGGGCAAGACTGTTGCCCATTGGCGGCCGGTGCCGCGACTGCGTTATATTTCTCTGCGAATGCCCATCAGCGAATGATTATCTTCGGAAATAAAACCGGTTGCGTGGTGCGCCGAAGCCTTGTACTTTGATAGTTCACCGAGCGGTACCAGCCGTCGGTGCAAAGGTCTCCAGCAATGAATGCGATCTCTTGAAACTACTTAGTTGCCATTCTCAAGTAGGGTGATTATAACAGATATTGGTGCAATGGTTGATCAATCGCTACAAGAACAAAATAAATTCCTATCACCGTAGACATTGTCTATGCGGCTCACTGGCGGCCAATACTTTTGCAGTTTCAGATTAGCCGTTGGTAAGGCGGCTTGATTTCGAGTATAAGGATGTGACCATGCGTCTGCACAAATATGTGACGCCGTATGAGGTGCATTTACCAAAGGATTGTCGTTAGTAGGCCAAATTCCATCCATTACCATTTGAATTTCTTTTCGAATGAGGATCATCGCTTCAATAAAACGATCGATTTCAGTCAAACTTTCACTTTCAGTAGGCTCTACCATGAGTGTACCCGGGACAGGGAAACTTAGGGTTGGGGCGTGGAATCCATAATCCATTAGTCTCTTGGCAACATCTTCGGCACTAATACCAGATTTTTCTTTAAGAGGGCGTAAATCTAAAATACATTCATGGGCAACCTGACCCTCAGCACTGGTGTATAAAGTGGGATAATGGTCTTTCAGACGGTGGCTGATATAATTCGCTGAAAGAATCGCAATTTCCGTAGCTTTTGTCAAACCTTCAGCCCCCATCATGCGACAATACATCCAGCTTATGGGCAATACTAAGGCATTGCCAAGAGGGGCACCAGAGATAGGTCCTACCGATTGAGGAGTTAAACTTGTTAAGTCAGTGGGTAAATAAGGGGCTAATTCCGCGGATAGACAGACTGGTCCTACCCCAGGTCCCCCTCCTCCGTGGGGGATACAAAAGGTTTTATGTAAATTTAAGTGACTGACATCGCCACCAAAAGCACCTGGCGAAGCCCAGCCAACCATGGCATTCATGTTAGCACCATCAATGTAAACTTTACCACCGTGCGCATGCACTGTATCACATATTTCTCGTATTTGAGTTTCAAATACTCCGTGAGTACTTGGATAGGTAATCATGAGTGTTGCCAGATTTTGGTTATGTAGTCGGCATTTTTCGCGTAAATCTTCTATATCGACATTGCCATTTTTATCAACGGCTACCATTACTATTTTCATTCCGACCATTTGTGCGCTGGCTGGGTTGGTGCCATGAGCCGAAGAAGGGATGAGGCAAACATTGCGGTGGCTTGCCCCATGACTCTCAAAATAAGCTTTGATAGCCAGTAAACCAGCGTATTCACCTTGGCTACCTGCATTGGGTTGTAAACTAATGGCTGTATAGCCTGTAATGGATTTTAACCAAGAGATTAATTGGTCTGATAGGATTTGGTAACCTAAACGGTGTTCTTGGGGGGAATAGGGATGTATGTCGGCAAATTCCGGCCAACTGATGGGTAACATCTCGCTGGTGGCATTTAATTTCATAGTACAACTTCCTAGTGGAATCATACATCTATCCAGAGCTAAGTCCTTATCACTTAAACTGCGAATATAGCGCAACATCTCAGTCTCACTTCGGTGGGAATGAAATACCTTGGCTTGTAAATAGCTAGATTTACGCAACAATTTAGCAAGATAAAAGGTGTGATCTAATGAATATTTCCAGGCAGATGGATGGCAGATTTTTTGGGTTATCCAATGATAGATGTCTCCAATATCTTGCTCATTAGTTGTTTCGTTTAGAGTAATGCTTATTTTATCAGTATCTATTTTTTTTAATAAGGCTTTGGATGCTATAGCTCTTTGGTAAATTGCATGTTGAGGGTTATCATCACTGCAAATAACCGTCAGGGTATCAAAAAAAGTTTCATTTACAAATTGATAACCTTCGGAAGCCAATTGGTATTTAAGTTTGGCAGTTAAATCGGCTATTTTGCTGGCAATATAGTGTAATCCTTCGGGTCCATGATAAACTGCATACATACTTGAAACCACGGCGGGAAGTACTTGGGCGGTACAGATATTAGAAGTGGCTTTTTCACGACGAATATGTTGTTCGCGGGTTTGTAAAGCCAAGCGATAGGCCTTGTTTTTGTCAGCATCTACACTTATTCCAACCAATCGACCGGGTAGCGATCGCTTAAATTCATCCTTACAAGCCAAAAAACCTGCATGAGGTCCGCCACAACCCATAGGAAGCCCCAATCTTTGAGATGATCCAGCAACAAAGTCTGCACCGACTTCTCCTGGTGGAATCAATAAGCTTAGTGCCAATAAATCGCAAGCTACTACGCTGAGCAACTTATTTTTCTGCATACTCGCAAGAATAGTGGCTAGGTCATAGACTTCACCGTACACATTAGGGTATTGAATGACTCCGGCAAAACCGTCAGTTTTGAGTAAAAGTTCGGTAATGGGTACCAGTTCAATCTCTATCCCTAACGGATTACAGCGAGTTTTTATGACTTCAATGGTTTGCGGAAAACAAGCTCGGTCCACATAAACCTTAGAAGAAGCAGTTGTACTACAGCGTTTTGCAAGGGTAATGGCTTCGGCTACTGAGGTTGATTCATCCAGCATAGAGGCATTGGCAATCGGCATAGCGGTTAAATCTCCCACCATGGTCTGAAAATTCAAAAGTGCCTCTAGGCGCCCTTGGCTAATTTCTGCTTGATAAGGAGTGTATGCCGTGTACCATGCAGGATTTTCTAGGATATTCCTTAAGATGACGCTGGGGGTAAAGTTTGGGTAATAACCTTGCCCTAAGTAACATTTAAAAACTTTATTTTGAGCGGCAATGACTCTTAGTTCCGCCAATGCCTCGGCTTCTGTCGCGGCTTTTGGTAGTTTAAGCTCCTGATCCCTCTGAATATCTTGGGGGATTAATCGCTGGATCCAATCCTTTCTGGATGACGCATCTAATACTTTTAACATAGAACTTTCTTCAAGTTCTGAAATGCCAATGTGTCTGTCAGCAAAAATATTCTGCATACTTGGGTTATAAGTGTAAATTAATCAATAAATTATATTGATCTTGGTCTAACAATAGATCTAACTCAGGTGGTGAGTCTATTTTTAATTTAAACAGCCAACCATCGCGTTGAGGTTGAGTGTTTACCAAGGTCGGATCGTGAATTAAGGCAGTGTTTATTTCGATGACCGTACCAGATATAGGACAAAAAATATCAGCCGCGGCCTTCACTGATTCAATGACGCCAGCTACTGATTTTGCTTCTAAAAAGGTGTTAATTTTTGGCAGTTCTACATAAACTACATCGCCTAGCAGTTCTTGGGCATAACTGGTAATGCCCACAATGGCGTATCCATCCTCGTGGGCAGATACCCATTCATGGTCTTCGGTGTATTTAAATATCATAGTATTGTATTCAAAGAAAAAGGTATTTATAAGATTGTTGCACCATCGGTTGGTGCCGCCGCGGTTACACTTTGGCCTGCTATTCTCGCATATACTCAATATAAAAGACTGTTGCTCCATCAATTGCTTTATATCTGTCTTAATATGCGAGGAGACGGGGAGTGGAGCTTTGGGGTAAATCGCCATTTTGGATAGCTTTGTAAGCGATCAACGGGTTTTTATTTATTACGATGGTACTTATGAGGTACGAAAGGCAAAGGTTTAAGGGCAATAGGAATTCGGTGTGTTCGAACCATGGCATATAAATGAGAATTTATGGAATTTGCAATTTGAGATTGCTCTAACATTACAAATCCTATAGGCAATCCTAGGCTTGGACTCAACAAGCCGCTCGTAACGATGCCTACTTTTTTTTGTTGCTCATCGACAATTTCAGTTCCTTCACGAATTGGAATTTTATCTAACCCTACAAACCCATGGCGCTTTTGCTTGGTACCGGTTCTAAATTCCTCAAATATCTTTTCCCATCCGATAAACTTACCAGCTTTATCTCCTTCAGCTCGTCTGGTTTTTGGAATAGACCATAGTAAGTTGGCTGACATAGGAGTAGTCTGCTCGTTTAAATCATTGCCATATAAACACAATCCAGCTTCTAATCGTAATGAGTTTCTGGCACCTAAACCTATCGGTAAAACGGCTGGTTCCTGCATCAGGGTCTGCACAAAAGATCGGCATATTTCATCGGGCAAAGATATTTCAAATCCATCTTCTCCGGTGTACCCACTTCTGGTAATAAATAAACGATGGCCATTCCATGTGAAAAAATTACCTGATAAAAATAACAGCTCGGCAACTTTAGGCACTAATTTCTCTAGTATAGTGCAAGCTAAAGGCCCTTGTAGAGCCAAAAGCGATCTATTAGGTAACCACTCTGCTCGACAAGTTTCTGAAAAATTTTCTTGAAGAACCGCTTGTATATGTAAAAAATCTTTGTGTTTACAAGCACCATTTACGACTAAAAAATAATCCGACTCGCGCTTAACCACCATTAAATCATCCAAAATTCCTCCTTGTTGATTTAATAACAAAGCATATTTTTGTTGATAGGTTGCTTGTTTTTCAGCGTCAATGGGCAACAATAATTCCACCAATTGGGTGGAGTCTTGACCTGATAAAGAAATTTGCCCCATGTGTGAAATATCAAACAATCCCACTTGATTTCTAGTGTGCAAATGTTCTTGTAATAGACCTGTAGCGTAGTAGATTGGAAGGTTATAACCTGCAAATGGTACCATTTTACCTTTTTGAGATAAATGCCATTCATAAAGTGCCGTATTTAATGTATTCATAGAAATCATGGTAAGTTGGTTATCTACATCATAAGGTCATCGTAGCACGATTTATCGCTTAGATCGACCTCGGTTATCAAAGG
Organism: Gammaproteobacteria bacterium; assembly: GCA_030054245.1. Classification (GTDB taxonomy): domain Bacteria; phylum Pseudomonadota; class Gammaproteobacteria; order Burkholderiales; family Burkholderiaceae_C; genus JASGCH01. The sequence goes on from JASGCH010000077.1 coordinate 6,023, forward strand.
GTGTGGGCGTAAGAGGTAACGGTCTTTGTTTATAATAATAGCCTAACGCGATGGTAATGGTAAATTATAGGGCTTCAAAAGGAGCCGCCAATATCTTTTCAAGACTGTTGCACAATCAGTGAGACTTTTTGAGACTTTTGCATAACTGACTGGACTATCAAATGACTGCGTTATGCGGTACTCACCATGATCATCTTTGGAAATGAAGCTGGGGGCGATCGCGGAAGCCTTGTAATTATGACAGCTCACCGATCGGCACCAGCCGATGGTGTAATCGTCTTTAAATTGAAATCCAGAATGCTTGAATGCCTAGCCACCCTCTTACATACTCATTTTCCTATGATTTATGAATAAAAAACAGAGCCCTTATAAGCGAATTTTATTAAAACTTTCTGGTGAGGCTTTGATGGGAAGCAAACTATTTGGTTTAGATAGTGAAACCATACATAGAATTGCACAAGAGATATTGGAAGTTTATAGTTTAGGTATTCAAATAGGTATTGTCATTGGGGGGGGCAATATTTTTCGAGGGGTAGCTGGTGGTTCGGTGGGTATGGATCGTGCGACTGCCGATTACATGGGTATGTTAGCAACGGTAATGAACTCAATGGCTTTGGCTGATGCTTTACAAAAAATGGGTATAGAGACTAAAGTGATGTCGGCTATCAATATAGACAAAATCGTAGAGCCTTATAGTCAATTTAAGGCTTTGGAATACTTACACAAAAAGTCTCTGGTTATTTTTGCCGCAGGTACAG